>JAGAEE010000216.1 GCA_017613295.1 Desulfovibrio sp.
CTTATCTGGATTGAGGCTCATCATGCAGACGCATGACCGTTTGAGGCGATGTGAAACCGCGTTGCCACACGGTCTTGTCTTTGTCGTCCTGGTCGCACTCTGGCTGGCCTCGGTACCCCTGGCATGTCTGCCTGGCCCTGTGGCTCTGCGCACCAATGAGGTTTGCCTAGCGCTCGCGGCCACAGTGGGCCTGGTATCACCTCCCAAAGACGATACGCTTATGCTGCTGGTTGAACACATCCGTCTTGCCCGTGTATGTCTTGCGGCCCTGTGCGGTGGAGCTCTGGCAGTGGCGGGTGTGACACTGCAGGGGGTGTTGCGCAACGCCCTGGCCGATCCCTTTACACTGGGCATTTCCGCCGGAGCGGCTTGTGGGGCCAGCATGGCCATCACATGTGCCACGGTTCCAGGCGGCATTGGCTCCCTGCTGGGACTGAGCATGGGAGCCCTCATAGCCCCCGCAGCCCTTTTGGGAGCCCTGATGGCCCTGTGTCTGGCCTTATGGCTGGGGCGCGACGGTGGCACATTCCGCAAGGAGAACGTCATTTTGGCTGGCATTGCCGTGGCCGCATTTCTTGGAGCTCTTGTGGCCCTCATCAAGGCCTTGAACGAGGAATCAGTGACCAGCATCGTGTTTTGGATCATGGGCTCGTTTCAGGGACGCGGATGGGACAGCATGCCCCTGCTGCTGGCAACTTTTCTGCCCGGCGTGATCATCGTTGCCCTGGGTTGGCGAAAACTGGACGTCATGGCTCTTGGGGACGAACAGGCCGTTCAAACCGGTCTGGATGTGGGACGGACGCGCTTGTGGCTTCTGGCCGGGGCCAGCTGCATGACGGCGGGTTGTGTGGCGGTGGCCGGCGTCATAGGTTTTGTGGGACTGGTGGTGCCGCACACGCTTCGATTGGTGCTGGGTTGGGGGCATGGACCACTGCTTGCCGGCGCATTTTTTGCTGGCGGCGTTCTGCTTGTCTGGGCAGACGTGCTGGCGCGTTGTGTCCTCTCCGGAGGACAGGAACTCCCCGTGGGTGTGGTCATGGCCCTGTTGGGCGGTCCCTTTTTCGCTCTCCTGATACGGCGTGGGAGAGACACATGACCCCTTTCCCAACCGAAACGACCTGTTCTTCCTTTGCACCCGCGTCAAAAGCGAGGATACCGATACTGCGTGTGTCCGACGTAAGCGCCGGTTATCACAACCGCCGCGTGCTACGCCATGTGGGTCTTACCCTTCATGCCGGAGAATGCCTAGCTCTGCTCGGTCCCAATGGCAGTGGGAAAACAACGCTTTTGCGAGCATTGTCGGGCGTTCTTCCTCTTCTGGACGGCAAGGTGGAGCTGCTGGGGCGCCCCCTAGCAGGCATGCGTGCGCGGGATCGGGCTCGCAGTGTGGCCGTGGTGCCGCAACGGGGAAACTATCCACCACGGGTTACGGCTAAACAGTTTGTGCTGCTGGGCCGATTTGCCCACCTGTCTTGGCTTGGGGTCTATGAACGGGCAGACCACATGGCGGCTGACATGGCCCTTGAGGCCACCGGCACCATGGCACTGGCTCATCGTCACATGCAAGAGCTCTCCGGGGGCGAGGTGCAACGCGTGTTGCTGGCACGGGCTCTGGCTCAAGAGACGCCCCTTCTTCTTCTGGACGAACTGGCAGCAGGGCTTGATATGGCCCGCATGGTGGAACTTTTTGATCTGCTGGAACGCCGTCGAGCCGCAGGCACCTGCGTTCTTATGGTCATGCACGACTGCAATCTGGCGGCCATCTATGCCACGAGACTCATGGGGCTGCGAGAGGGCCGCGTGCTCTTTGACGGCCCTGTGGATGACGTTTTCACGGAGGTTAATCTCAATGCCCTGTATTCCTTTCCCGTTGTGGTTCTGCCACACCCGCTTCTGGGCAGGCCACAAGCCCTGGTGGGACGCGCTTCCGCATGGTCGACAGGCCCTTATGCCCGTGCTGTACGGCCTGCTCCTGTTCCTGCTGCTCCCGGTGCGAACAGCAGGCAGTGCTGAGTCCCTTTTCCCTCCCTTGGAAGTGAGGGATGATGCCGGGCAGACAACGCGTTTTGAAAAACCGGCACAGCGCATTATCGCCCTCTATGGCGCCTTTAACGAAATTTTGCTCGCTCTGGACGCGAGGGACACTCTGGTGGCACGCACCGTTACCGACGGCAAAATACCGGCCCTGGCCTCGCTTCCAGCCATTGGGACGCACATGCGTCCCAATATGGAACTTATTGCGGCACAGCATCCCGACCTCATCCTTCAACTCTCTGGTCGAGACGAGGCCCGCATTCAGACAGAGCAGCTGCGGGCATTGGGCTTCAGGGTTTTATGCCTTGAACTCAACTCCTTCAAGCAGATGTTCGCCGTGACCGAACTGCTGGGACGCCTGACCGGCCGTGAGGCAGAAGCCCGGAATCTGACAAGTGCCTGGCGGAATCGACTTGAAAGCCTGAAAGCACGCTATGCCAAAAGCAAACCCGTACGGGTCTTCTATGAAGTGCGCTATCCCAATCTGCTTGCTGCTGGCACGGGTGGCATTACCGACGAGATCATTCGCCTTGCCGGAGGCATCAACGTGGTTACTGAACCCAAAAAGCTGGTGCGCTTCAGCGAAGAAGCTCTTGTGACTGCCAATCCAGAGGCGTATGTCATTCAGAAGGGGCCCATGAATCCGACACCCATGAAGCTTGAAGAACGTCCCCATTACCGCGATATGCGCGCCGTGCGCGATGGACGCGTACTGGTGGTGGATGAAGAGAGCTTTGCCAGGCCAGGCCCAAGAGCCGTGGAAGCCGTGGAACAGCTGGGAAACTGGCTCCATTCGCAGACTGGCTCTTTCTAGCAGGATTGCGGCAAAAATGGCTCTGTGAACAATCGGATATGGTCAGCAGATACGGGGTAGTTGTGCGCCTTCCAGCATTCCCAGCAGACGTCGTCCACCTATACGCGTACACAGGGTCACTTGCGGACGTCCCTCTGTGACCGTACCGATACGTGCGGCTTCCCTGCCATAGGGAGACCGCCGCATGGCTTCCAGGGCGATTTCAGCTTTGTTTTCCGGCAGAATGCAGAGACACTTGCCCTCGTTGGCAAGGTAGAGCGGGTCCAGCCCCAGGAAGGAACAGCCATTGAGTACGGCCTCATGTATGGGCACTTGGCTTTCATCCAGCTCAATGCCAACTTGCGACTGTTCCGCTATCTCGTTGAGCGTGGTGGCCAAGCCGCCGCGCGTGGGGTCACGCAACACATGGACCTCACCGGCCACGGAAATGACATCCTCAATCATCCTGTTGAGGGGCGCCGAATCCGAGGCAACGTCGGTGAGGAAGGAAAGACCTTCCCGACTGCCCATTACGGTAAGTCCATGGTCCCCAACGGCCCCGCTGACCAGCACCGCGTCTCCAGGTCGGGCATTGTGCCCCGAAGGGGCTTGCGTGGCGAAAATTTCGCCGATGCCCGTTGTATTGATAAAAATCTTGTCACAAGCCCCTCGGGGCACGACCTTGGTATCTCCGGTAACGATGAGTACGTCCGCATTGCGTGCCGCCGCCCCCATATCGGCCACGACACGTTCCAGTATTTCCATCGGCAGACCTTCCTCAAGAACAAAACCACAGGAAAGGTAGCGCGGCCGTGCTCCCAGCATGGAGACGTCATTGACGGTACCGTGGATAGCCAGACTTCCAATACTGCCACCGGGGAAAAAAAGGGGCGTGACAGTGTAGGAATCCGTACTCATGGCAAGGGGACCTTTTAGATCAGCCAGCAGTGCGGCGTCGTCCAGACGCTGCAGCAAGGGGTTGGCGAAGTAGCGTAAAAAACACTGACTCACAAGCCTTTGGGAAGCCCGACCGCCGCTTCCGGCATCAAGAAGAAGGCAGGAATCCATCATTACTCCGAGTATTTGTAGTAGGCGGCGCAGCTGCCTTCGGTCGAGACCATACAGGGTCCCACGGGCGTGGCCGGTGTACATTTTTTCCCAAACAAGGGGCATTGCGGTGGGGTCAGACGCCCCTTGAGCACGTCTCCACAGCGACAACCAGGCAGAGGGGGGGCGTCCGGCAAGGTGATTCCCAGACGACGTACGGCATCCATACGTTCGTATTCTGGACGCAGAACCAGACCGCTCTGCGGTATGCGCCCCAAGCCTCGCCACAGGGCATCAGCGGGCTGAAAAAAACGCTCCATCAGGGCTCGTGCGCGGGGATTGCCGGCATTGTCAACGGCACGAGGATAGGCATTGACAACGGCTGGATCACGTCTTCGCTCAGCCATGAGGCAAAGCGCCAGCAGTATATCCGCAGGTTCAAAACCGCCTACCACTCCGGGCACATGATACTCCTTGGCCAAAAAAGCATATGGCTCAAGGCCGAGAATGGTGGACACATGGCCTGGCAACAGAAAGGCCTCTATGCCGTTTCCCTCGTCGTCCAGCAGGGCTCGCAGGGCCGGTGGCACAAGCTTGTGAAGGGAAAACACGCAGAAATTGTCAATGCCGCGCTGCTGTGCCGTGAGCAGTGTGGCCGCCACCGTGGGCGCCGTGGTCTCGAAACCGATACCCAAAAATACCACAACATCGCCGGGATGTCCCACCGCGAGCCTCAGCGAATCCAGCGGAGAATACACCATTTCCACCCGTGCACCCTGCGCCTTGGCGTGCTTGAGACTGCTTCCACCAGGCCCGGGTACCCGCAAAAGGTCTCCAAATGTGGCAAGGATGACATTGTCACGTCCGGCAAGATCGAGGAAGGCGGCCACCTCAGCATCGTGCGTGACACAGACCGGGCAACCGGGGCCGGAAAGATGCGTCACGTTCGCCGGCAGCAGAGAGCGCAGGCCACTTTGAAAAATGGCTACAGTATGCGTTCCACACACTTCCATGAAACGCATGCTTTGACCGTTCAATACTCTGTCAAGGCGTTCGAGAAGGGAACGGCAGAGCTTCGGATCCTGAAAGACACTCTCGGTTTGCATGAGTTTCTCCAGAAGATGCCTGCTTCAGAAAGCAAGACGCCCGGGTTGCTATGGTTTCAGGCCAACGGCGCCAAGGCTTCCAGACCTGTTTCCACCGGCAGGCCGCTGATCAGATTGGCATTGGCCAATGCCTGTCCAGAAGCGCCTCTACAGAGATTGTCAATGGTAGAAAGAATGATCAGGCGTCCCGTTCGCGAATCCACCACCAGACCAATATCACAAAACATGCTGCCACGCACAAAACGGGTCTCTGGCAACAAGCCCTTGGGGAGGACTCGAACCCAACGGCTGCCTTCCCAAGTGGTCATGTAGGCGGCATGCACCTCTTCAAACGTGGTGTTAGGATTTTTGAGTTTTGTGTATATGGTGGAAAGGATACCTCGATTTGTGGGCAGCAGATGTGTGTTGAAGGAAAGACACACTTCATGACCGGCCAGTCGGGATATTTCCTGTTCAATTTCTGGAGTATGGCGGTGCGTTGGCAGACCATAAGCACGAAAGTTGTCCGACACCTCGCAGAACAGTGTGGGCACGCTCGCCTTGCGTCCGGCACCCGTAGCGCCAGATTTGGAGTCCACAACAATATCCTCGGTAAGGATAAGGTCGTGCTTGATGGCCGCATAAAGACCAAGAATGACTGACGTGGGATAGCATCCCGGGTTGGCAACGAGCTGAGCTTTGGCGATGGCGTCAGCGTACAGTTCCGGGAGGCCGTATACGGCCTTGTGCAGCAGCTCGGGACACGTATGGTCACGTTTGTACCACTGCAAATAGGTGTCTGGATCGTGCAGCCGAAAATCTGCTGAGAAATCCACCACCTTCACACCGGCCCGAAGCAAGGCGTCGGCCATGTCCATGGCTGTCCCTGCGGGAACAGCCAGAAAAACGATTTCACACTTTCTGGCGGCCTCCTGCGGCTCAAAAACGCTGATGATCACGTCTGCGCCCGGCATGCGATTCAAAAAAGGGTAGTAATCCCCCAGGCGTTTGCCGGACTCTGCCCTGGAACAGGCCATGGTCAGCCTCATGCAAGGATGACCGGCCAAAAGACGCGTCAGTTCCATCCCCGCATACCCGGTGATGCCCACAAGGCCAACATTGATTGTTTTCATGTTCCCTCCTTTCCCCCTCCTGATGCAAGGCGATTCCGGGTAGACCGTTTTTTGTGGCTACTCCCCGCAATTATGCGCACTTTGGTCACCGTTTTCGCCGCAGTGCATGACATATTTCATGCGCAACTCGTACAGAAGGCTTTCCAGCATGCTGCGCTCCTGGTTGTCGAGGCCCTTTTCCGTCTTGGTACGCAGCATTTCCAGCACGTCGATGGTATGCCTTGCCAGGGGGAGGCTGACCTGCTTTTGACCGGTATCTGGATCGGGCACTTCCCCCAGATTGTAAAGAGCCGACGAGGCAAGGGAAAGGATGAAAGTAGAAAACGTGACCTCCGGCATGGCGTTGTCTCTCTGTGAGGCATGCGCTTTTTCCATGAATACCTCGAATACTGTTTTATTCCACAGTCGACTCCATCCGACGACTGACTCCTTCACGGACGGAAAAGAACCGTGCGGATTGCCCCTCCCTGAAGGGAGAAGTTATGGAAAAGGATGCCGCCGTCCATCAATCGCCTTTTTCCCCCGAAAGGGGATGAAAAACAAGCTGTCTACCATGTTCAGCTGTGAATGGTGGGAAGGGCCTGCCCCGGTTTGCCTTTCAGGGCCATATGGTAAGCAGACATAGCCACTTCCATATATTCCCTCGACGCGCAGTAGCCGCCAACCTCAATGAGGCTTCTGTTCAAAGCGTGCAGACCGGCCAGGGCGTCGGCCCAATCCACCCAGCCCATATGGCCGATACGCACGATCTTGCCTTTGAGGTGATCCTGCCCGCCAGCCAGGCAAACACCATACTTTTCCATGGCGATACGCACAACTTCCGTGCCGTCAACACCGGCTGGCAGCTGCACGCTGGTAATACCCCAGGCAAAATGCTCCGGAGCGAAGAGAGTAAGGCCCATGGCGGCCACGCCAGCACGGTTGAGCATGGTCAAAGCCCACTGCTTGGCATAGACAGCGTCCAGGCCGTTTTCCAGCAGCATGTCCAGGCTTTCGTCAAGTCCTACAATCAGGTTGACGGCGCTGGTGAACAGTGTCTGTCCCTTGGCAAGTTTGGCCTTTTCTGCCGGCAGATTGAAATAGAAGCATCCGGTGTCATTGGCTTCGGCAGCCTTCCATGAACGTGAGGATAGCGCCAGCAGCGCCAGTCCGGGCGGCAGCATGAGCCCCTTTTGCGATCCGGTCAACAGGCAGTCAATGCCCCACTCGTCCATGGGACAGGGCACGAGCCCTACAGCGGAGATGCCGTCCACCACAAGCAGGGCTTTTGTTTCACGCGTCACACGAGCTACCTCTTTGACGGGGTGCAGCACACCGGTGGACGTTTCAGAGTACTGGATGAGTACGCCGGCGATGTCAGGTTCTGCCTTGAGGGCGTCGGCCACAGCCTGGGGCTCGACGGCCTTGCCCCACGGCACCTCCAGTGAGGTGACCTGCAATCCCCTCTGCTCCGCAATAAATCGCCACCGTTGACCAAACTTGCCGCCATCCACCACAAGCACGTGCTGCCCCGGTGCAAAAAGGCTGTGGGCGGCGGCTGTCATGGCACCCGTGCCGGAACAGGAAAGCGGCAGCACCACCTCCGATGTGCCGAAAAGGACGTGAAGACGCTCCTGGACCCGCATCATGATGTCCATGAACGCCTTTTTACGATGGTGCGTCATATCCCTGGCCAGCGCCAGACGCACACGTTCCGGCAATGGCGTGGGACCGGGAGTGAGCAGACGGAGTTTGTTCAGCATGGCAATTCCTTAGGATGTTGTATTCACTTGGACAATGAAACATTTTAGATAAGCCGTTTCGGGCATGGCTGAATGGATGGGATGATCCGGCCCCTGCCCACCGGCGTAAAGCAGTCGGGGATGTAGTTTGCGCCCGACGGCGGCCTGCGTCAAGCATGTTCGCAACGACTGTGCCTCAAGATGGTGAGAACAGGACGAGGAAGCGATAAAGCCTCCTGGCGCGAGCAGATCTGCCGCCAAAGCATTAAGTTTGCGGTACGCGGCAAGTCCCTTGGCATGATCCTTTCGACGTTTGATGAAGGCAGGCGGATCAAGGCTGATAACCTGAAAGTGCCGACCTCCGTCGCGCAACTGTTGCAGACTGACGAAAGCGTCATCAAATAGGGCATGCGCCTGGCAGTGAGGAGCGTTTGCAGCCATATTGCGCATGGCGAAATCCAGAGCCTGAGCCGAAGCGTCAATAAAGGTGACGGAACGAGCCCCAGCGGCCGCCGCTGTCACGCCGAAACCGCCCGCATAACTGAAGACGTCAAGAATGTCTGCCCCATCGGCATAACGGGCCAAAGCGGCCCGATTGACACGTTGATCATAAAACCAGCCTGTTTTCTGGCCTGTCAAACATGGTACGGCAAAAATGCAGCCATTTTCCGGCACTTCGAGTATCTCCGGGACAGAGGAAGAATAGTCTCTCTGTCTGGAAAGTCCTTCCAGGACACGCGCAGGCAAATCGTTATCCCAGAGAATGGAGGTCGGACTGAGCAGATCGCACAAGGCAGATTCCAGAACGGGTCGACGCTGTTCCATTGCCGCAGTGGATATCTGGACGGTAAGATGGTCACCGTAGCGATCAATCACAAGGCCAGGCAAAAAATCCCCTTCACCATGGCACAGACGATACCACGTACTGTCAAAAATCCGTTCACGCAGGGCTAGTGCCGAGGCCAAACGCTCTGTCAGAAGCGTTTTGTCCAGTTCAACATCCGGTTTGCGACTGTGCAGGCGAGCGCATATCAAAGATGCCGGATTGACGCAGGCACTGCCCAGCGGAGCGCCCCGAGAATCACAGACAGTGACGGCTTCGCCAGGGGTAAAATCCGTCAACGAATTTTGCCGTACCTCCACTTCATTGGCAAAGATCCACAAATGTCCAGCACGCAATCGCCGGTCTTCGTGCGGTTTGAGCCTCAGCACACGCATGGCGTTCACTCTTCAAGGAGCTCTGCCCCCACAACAAGGGACAGCAGGGCAAGAGGGACAGATGTACGATATTTCATGGGAATACGTCTCAGTCTATTCTGTGATGACAACCGATGCCAGTACGGTTACGCAGAGCAGCCTGAGTGATGCTGTAGGCCGTCTGGGCCCCGTGAAAAAGCTCCACAAGACGTCGTGTAATGCGCGTACGCTTGTAAAAATCGTGGATATGGCGCACAAGATCCCGCATGTCTTCAAAGGCACGCCGTAAACGCGCCTCTGTGCGTGCAATGCCCACATAATTCCACATGGTGTTTCGAATGGTGGCCCAATCTTGCGCGACCAGAGCCGGATCATCAAGCCTTTCGTTGCCCTCATGCTGCCAGTCAGGGATGGCGTCAGCCAGTTGACGGGACAGCCCCCTTTCCTTGCGGATCCGATGCACCAGATCCGTTCCGCAGTCCATACCCCAAACCAAGGCCTCAAGCAGGGACGTGCTGGCAAGACGGTTGGCCCCGTGCAGCCCCGTGCAGGAACACTCGCCAATGGCGTAAAGCCCGTTCAGTGATGTGCGTCCACGCAAATCTGTCAGAATGCCGCCGCAAAAATAGTGGGCTGCAGGCACCACAGGTATGGGTTCGTTCAGGATGTCAATACCCGCTTCACGGCAGTTGCGGTATACTGTGGGGAAACGTGTGGGCAAATCCTGCTTGACCCCGCTAACGTCCAGGTAAAGGCAGGGAGCGCCAGTATGGAGCATTTCGTCCATCATGGCCTGTGCCACCACGTCTCGCGGGGCCAGGTCACCCCGGGGATCGTAGTCGCGCATAAAATTCCGTCCCTTATGATCAAGCAGGCGAGCACCTTCGCCGCGCATGGCCTCGGTGATGAGAGAACGGCGATGGCTGCGCTCCTCATAGAGCGCTGTGGGATGGAATTGCATAAATTCCATGTTTGCCAGGGCAACACCCGCCCGAAAAGCCATGGCAACGCCCGTGCCAACGCACCCGGGAGCATTGGTGGAATGGAGAAAAATGCGACCTACACCGCCGGTTGCCAGGACGGTCCAGTCCGCCAAGATGGTTTCCGGCTCGCCACTATCGTTATTGAGCACATAGGCTCCAAGGCACCGATTATCCACTTCATACCGGCATTGTGAAGCACGTGCCTGATGACGGCTTGTCAGCAGATCAATAGCCGTTCGTCGTGGCAAACGCGTAATGTTTGCGTGTGCCTCTACCTGGGCTGACAAGCCCTGCATAATGGCATGACCGGAATAGTCGGCACAATGCAAAATGCGCGGGGCCGAGTGTCCGCCTTCGCGCGTCAAGTGGTAACTGCCGTCATCATTGCGGTCAAAAGCTATCTTGGCGCGCTCAATGAGCATGGAATCCACACAACGTGGTCCCTGTTGGCACAAATGACGCACCGCCTTGCGATAATTGTACTCATGACCGGCAACCAGAATGTCCTTCTCCAGAGCATGGGCGTCAGAGGGCGCGCCCGGCTTTTGTGCGGCATGGTAAATAATGCCTCCCTGAGCAAGATCGGAATTGCCATCAGCCAGGGTATCACCGGCATTGATGAGCAAAACTTCACAACCGGCGTCAGCCAGGGTGAGCGCGGCTGTGCATCCGGCCACTCCCGATCCGATGATCAGCACAGGGACGTGACGGCGCGAGGATTCCACAATACATGACCTCATTGGCCGCATGCGGTAAGCATGCGGGTTAGGGCCAGACGAGCTGGCTGACGGAGATTTTCATCCACGACAACAGGTGTGGCGGTTCCCTCAACCACGGCGCCAAGAGCCTGCCAAAGCCTTTTTTCCGTCACCTTGGCCATATTGCCGCAAATGGCATGCGCCAGGGGAACAATGCGGCATTGCTTTGCGTACCGGGTTGCCAGTCTTTTGACAAGATTGTTCTCTGTGCCAATAACAAGCGTGGAACCAGGCACTTCGGCAGCCACACGCTCTGCCTCCTTGATAAGAAAGGAAGTCGACCCGGCCGCATCACAGCAAGATACGACCTCTTCACGACATTCAGGATGTACGACTATGCGGCATCCAGGATAAGCCGCCCGTGCCCCTTCCACGTCTTCCAGCGAAAGGCGGGCGTGTATGGCACAACAACCGGGCCAGAGCAACAGACGGCGGTTAAGTGGCTGGTTTTTGGCCTGAACAAGTCCATGCGCTCCCACACGCAGCACATGGCGCTCAGTCTGGTCGATGCCCAGTTGCGTAGCCGTGTTGTCTCCCAAATGCCTGTCAGGCAGAAAAAGGACGCGTTCTCCCTGGCGCAGGGCCCAACGCAGCATGGTCTTGGCGTTGGCCGAAGTGCATACCGCCCCGCCGTATTCACCTACCACGGCCTTGAGGGCCACGTCTGTATTGACATAGGCCAGGGGAACGGCAGGATATCCGGCTTCCGCCAGTTGTTCTAATACCAGACGAGCCAGAGAGGCCGGACTCATGCGCGACATGAGACAGTCCGCATCCGGGTTTGGCAGGTGCACCTGTTGTCCTGGGCCGGCCAGCAACGCCGCAGACTCGCCCATGAACCAGACACCGCAGAAGACGATGTGTTCGGCCTGCACATCGGCGACACGGCGCGCCAATTCGAGGGAATCTCCAGTAATATCACAATGTTGTACGACTGAATCGTGCTGGTAGTGATGCCCCATGACACACAGTCGCGAGCCAAGCTGGCGTTTCAGGGTTACGATTTCCCGGGTAATGTCAACCATGCTACAATCCTTGCAACCATGCCTGTGGTTTCACATCAATAGGGGTTATGCGCGCTCCAGTGTCATGCTGAAGTCCGCAGCCGTGGCAGAATGCGTGAGTCGCCCCACGGAAATGAAATCAGGTCTGCGTGGTTCCGTGCAGGCCAAGGCACGAATGTTTTCCAGGCACACGCCTCCGCTGACCTCTGTTTCCACACCGGGCGGCACAAGAGACAGAGCCCGTGCCAAGACTTCGCCAGACATATTGTCCATCATGATACGGTCGACCTTAGCGGCTATGGCTTCCCGCACGTGTTCAAGAGTGCGACATTCCACCTCAATTGGTGGGCAGGGCTGGTACCTTTCCCTAAGTTTTGTCACCGCCACCGTGATGGAGCCGGCGGCATCAATGTGATTATCCTTGAGCATGAGCATTTCCGTCAAATTTTTGCGGTGATTGGTGCCACCGCCAGCCTGCACGGCATATTTTTCCACCCAGCGCAGGCATGGCGTCGTTTTGCGTGTGTCCAAAAGGCGCACTCCCGTGCCTTCCAGCTCGCGGACATATCGAGCCGTAAGATTGGCGATACCAGATAGCCGGCACACATAATTGAGAATGACACGTTCAGCCTTGAGCATAGCAACTGCGGGAGCCGTGATAAGCGCAACGTTCGTCATGGCGCGCACGGCGACAGCTTCCTGAACCAGAGTCTGACACGTGTATGGGGTCTCAAGGACCGTAAAAACCTCATCAATGATAGGCAAACCCACCACCAGGGTGTCTTCCTTGGCACGGATAGCGGCATGCATGAGGGAAGATGGGGGGAAAATGCCCATGGCTGTCAATTCCGGGCCATCCTCTTCCAAGGCCAAGGCAATGGATTTCAAAAGCAAATGCCGCCCTTCGGGAGAGAAAAATGCGTTCCAGGGTGTGAACATAGGACTTGTCCCCACTTCTTGCGCGTGCTAAGGGAAAACCGTTCGTTTTGATCCGTTCAACGCAATGCCGTCAGTCCTTTTTGCACTTCCAGTCCGAGCCTTCTGACGGTTATGTCGCACGATAATCGGGTTCCCATTGCCCAAAGTAGATAGGATGACAAGACCCTCGCGTCAAGCAGCAGACAGATAATGAGCTTTTTCACAAGGGCATGTCCCAAGAGATCACCCCCTTGTGACGCTAGCCGTGATGACGCAGAACGATAAACGAGCATTCCATGGCCGACCACAGCACATCCCCCGAGGACAAAATGTCCTCTGCAGATCGCACGCAGATCACCGCTCAACAGGTGATGGACTCTACCGTTCTTCAATTGCCCGCCGCCGCCGAGACGGGGGCAGCCGATGCAGAATTTCTTCACCCTGCTGATCTGGCCGATCATCTGGAAAATCTGACGCTCGAGAAACAGGTCAGCACCTTGAGCAGTTTGCCCAAGGAGGACGCTGCCGAAGCTCTGGCCGAACTTGACGAGACCACAGCCGTCGATGTTCTAGAGAATTTGGACGACGAGGTGGCCGCCCAAATCATCGCCGAGATGTCTCCCGACGACGCCGCCGACGTGCTGGACGAGCTGGACGAGGAGCATCGCGACGCCCTGCTGGACAAACTGGATCGCGAAGACTCCGAAGAGTTGCGCAATCTGCTCAATTTTGATCCGGATACGGCCGGCGGTGTCATGAATACGGAGCTCATCCTGCTGGAAAAGAGCTTCACGGTCGATGAGGCCATTGCACACATCCGGACAGAAATGGCCGACAAGGAAAGCCCCTATTATGCCTACGTTGTCGATGAAAAACAGATACTCACGGGCGTTCTTTCCCTGCGTGACCTCATGCTGGCACGACCAGGCACTGTGGTGGGAGATGCCGTGGAGGGACAAAATATCATCAGTGTCACTCACGACATGGATCAGCGCGAGGTGGCTGGGCTGCTCTCACACTACAATTTCCTTGCCCTGCCAGTGGTAGACAACGAAAAGCATATACTCGGCGTCGTCACCTATGATGACATCATGGACATCATGCATGAAGAGGCCAGTGCAGACATGCTGGGCATGGTGGGAGCTGACCCAGAGGAAAGTGTGGATACGCCCTGGCGGGAAAGCGTGTGTCGCCGACTGCCCTGGCTATTCATCAACATGATCAATTCCGCCCTGTCAGCTTCCGTCGTTTACATGTTTGAGGGGTCCATTGCACAAATGGCCGTTTTGGCGGTACTCATGCCCATGGTGGCCAATCAGGCGGGCAATACGGGGCAACAGGCTCTGGCCGTAATGATCCGCCAGTTGGCGACCGACCGTTTTGACCAGAAAAAGGCGTGGATGGCCGTACTGCGCGAAGGCAAGATCGGCCTTGCCACCGGTCTGGCCATGGCCGTAACGGCTTTCTTCGCCGCATGGGTGTTCACCAGTCTGCCTGCGGTGGGTCTGGTCATGGGCGGGGCGCTCCTCTGTGACATGCTGCTGGGAGCTGTGGCCGGAGGGTCCATTCCCCTACTTTTTCGAGCTCTTGGCCGTGATCCGGCACAGGCATCCAGCATATTTCTGACAACCATCACTGACGGTGCGGGTTTTTTTATTTTTCTCGGTCTGGCGACATTGTTCGTTCTGTGAAAGCACTCAACGTTTTCGCGACGGATCGGTAGTGCCGTCCACAAACAGCCAAAATACGGCGCTCACCTGCAAGGGCTTGGGCTGACCATCAGGTCCCTTGAGGGGGTCCCCCTTCGTATCAACCACGCAACACCACCATCCGGGCTGATTAAGGATGAAGGCGAACTCTCCCTGGGCATTGGTTTTCGCCGTCTGTTCCTCATGCCAAGAGGTGGGAACAGGGCGTTTTTCCATGTTGATACGCGCCATGCGTACCGGGGCCGATGGCAAAGGATTTCCGTCCAGCAAGGCCTTGGCCGTGAACAGCGCCGGAGTCATGAGACCGAAGGGACGGGATAAAGGCACTATCTCAAATCGTTGTCCAACGGGCAGATCCCAGCCGTATTCCACCCCGTACACGGGCATGATGGTCTTCACGTAATGCCGTAGGAAACGGTTGACACTCGTGTCCCACCAGGGGCGTCCCTCAATGACAAACTGATACAGGCCAGGTTGAGTAAGGGCCACATTGGCCCCCCAGGCTTTGTGATCCAGATATCGTATCTCTTCAACGTCACCCAAAAGATCACGTCGTTCCGGCTGAGGGACACCATCCTTGGCAGGTGTTGTCGCGCCATAGCGGAACACGGCGAACAATTGTGGCATGTCCATATCAAGCCCTTCATAGCGAAAAGGGCGCATCATGGTTATGAGAACATCCACTTCCTGATCGATATTCGGTGTACTGTCGACAGACACCTTTTGGGAATCATCGGCTTTTCGCTCCGCACGGGCTTGTTCCTTGCCTTTATCGGAAACGTGTGCCGACAATTCCGACTTCGACGATGTCGAAGCGCTCTCAGGACGCTTATCATCACGCACCGTTGCCGTCTTGGGTATCGGAACCTCTATGCTGGGCTGGCTGGGCACGAGCAGAGTCACCTGAGCGGTCACCCGAACGGGAAAAAAACAAAGCGTCACAGCCATACAGAAGCACACGCCATGCGACAAGACCGGCCATAGCGAAAACGTGGGGAATAGACGCAGCATACAAACTCCTGCTACAAAGACTCCAGAGCCGTCAGAACCTTCAGCGCGTCAGACTGTGCCGGGTCTTCCTGCAAGGCATGCCGTGCGGCTTCGGCGGCGTCCTCGGTTTTTCCCCAGGCCAGATACAAGGCGGCCATTTTCCCGAATGTGGAGGGGTGACCGCCAAAAATACGCAAGGCCGTCTTATAGACGCGTTCGGCACGAGCATACTCGCCAAGTTCCATCCAAGCAGAGACCGCGCCAGTATAGGCTGCCGCCGCCCTAGGATGCTTGCTCATGGCTTCCTCATACATTTGGGCGGCTTCGGCATGCATTCCAGCGGCTTGGAGAATATGGCCCACCTGTAGACGAATTCCGTCCTCGTCACTGAATTCTTCCACAATACGCCGCAAAAAGGCAAGGCATCTGGCGGACTGCCCGTCCCGCAACGCTGCCAACCCCTCGCTGAGAAGATGGCGTTTACGCTCCATCTGTTCTTCCGTTTCGCGTCGTAGGGGCTGTTCCTCTTCCATTCGCAGAATACGCGCCATGCCGCTCAGCACCGTGGCCAAAATGGCTTCCTTGCCCGCATGCAGTTTGAGCGTACGCGGTTTACCAGTGTTGCCGGGGTCAAGCAAAGGGCGCAAGGCCACATTCTTTTCGAGGGCAGTCAGAAATTCCCGGATACGCCTGTACAAGTTGTCCCGCACTGGCAGAGACAGACGGGTGTCAGATATGGCTCGAAGAGCCTCACACATGGTAAGAAGGGCACGCCTGATTTCGTCCCGTTGCAGATAGCCTATGGCCCGGGCCACATTTTCCCGAATATCCTTGGGCGCGAAACGCATCAGCTCACCTCTGACGCCTTGAGCCAGTGCTCACGGATTTCCTGATCGTGTTCCCGCAATATGGCGTGTACCACTTCAGGAAGGAGGAAATCAACACAACGTCCGGCAAGCCATGCTTGACGCACGCACGATGAACTGACGGAAATACTGGGGACAGGAAGAAAAAGGGCCTGCCCGCCTCCTGGCAAGGAAAGGCAAGGGCAATCGTGGATGGATGAGGCGCATTCACGGGCGTTGGGCCAGGCCTTGAACGCATCATCCATGAACTCCTGTTTGTCGGCCCCTTCACGCGGAACGACCACAAAATGGCAAAGTGAGGGCAACTCCAGTCCCCTATGCCAGAAGGGTACTTGTGCAAAGTCCGGGCTGCCGAGAATAAAATACACTTCTCTTTCAGGATTCTCCTTTTTGTACGCCAAAAGAGTATCCCATGTAAATGAGGGGCCCCTGCGCCGACCTTCCAGGCGGTTGCAGTCCAGCCATGACACCTTGCGCGTGCAAGCTTCCACCATAGCGGCCCGCAACTCAAAAGGAAGGAGAGACGTGGCGTCCTTGTGAGGCGGAACAGCACAGGGCACGAGATCCACACCGGTCACGAGATCACCCAGTCTTTCCCCCACTTCCACGGCCAGACGCAAATGTCCTACATGGGGGGGATTGAAACTGCCACCCAGTATGGCCCGTCCATATGGGACGCTCTGCCGCACTGCCATATTATTGCCGTATCTGGCCCTGCCCGAGGACCACAAATTTGGTGGTTGTCAGTTCATCGACACCCATAGGACCGTAAGCGTGCAGCTTGGAGGTTGAAATGCCGATTTCAGCACCAAGTCCCAGCTGCCCGCCGTCGTTAAAACGTGTGGAGGCATTGACTCCCACCATGGAGGCGTCTGCTTCTCTCAAAAAACGCATGGCGTGCGTGTGGTTATTGGTGCAGATAACTTCGGTATGGTTGGAGCCGTAGCGGGCGATATGATCCAGAGCCTCATCCAGATGCTCCACCACGCGTACGGCCAGAATGAGGGCGTGAAATTCCTGCCCCCAATCCTCCAGAGTGGCCGGCAAGGCCGTGCTGCCCAAAAAAGGCAGTGAAAGTGGACAGGCATGAAAGCTCACCCCAGCTGGCCCGAGCCTGTCGGCCACCATGGGCAGAAAAATTTCTGCGATGCGGCGATGCACCAGAAGGCATTCCAGGGCATTACAAACGCCGGGTCGTTGCACCTTGCCATTGAAAACTATGTTTACCGCCTGTTCAAGATCGGCGTCGTCATCCACAAAAACGTGACATACCCCTTTGAAATGCTTGAGAACGGGCATGGTGGCCGCCTGGGTAACCGCACGCACCAGGCCCTCGCCACCGCGAGGAATCATGACGTCGATGAACTTGTCAAGCTTGCACAGGGCTGTAACGGCCTCATGCCCTGTCATGTCCACAAATTGCGCCGCATCTTCGGGCAACCCTGCCAGAGAAAGTGCCTCGCGCAAAACGGCGGCCAGACTTTTGTTGGATTGCAGGGCTTCGCTTCCGCCGCGCAGGATGACGGCATTCCCGGCCTTAATGCACAAAATTGCCGCATCAATGGTCACATTGGGGCGCGCTTCGTAAACCATGGCGATGACCCCCAGGGGCACGCGCATGCGGCCCACCAGAAGGCCGTTGGGTCGCTGCCACTGGGCCACAGTCGCGCCCACGGGGTCCGGCAGATGGGCCACGTGCTGACAGGCGGCTCGCATGTCTTCCATGATGGCAGGTGTCAATGTTAACCTGTCAAGTCTCGCCGTATCCATGCCCGATGCCTTGGCAGCCGCGATATCCAGGGCATTGGCGGCCATGATGTCATCCTCGCGTTCGGCAAGCAGACGTGCCAGTTCAGTCAAAGCACGGCACTTGGCCTGTGGAGTGGCTCTGGACACAGCCCTGGCAGCCTGTTTCGCCTGCGCACCGAGATGTGCCATGGTTTCTGCCAACGTCATATGGGCTCCTTTCCCACCGCACTCTGCCAGACCGTGACAGAAAGTGCGGGATTTATTTTGACAGAGAGGACGGTTGTGGCCTAAATATCAGGTTTGCCTTCGGATTTGCCGAAATCATGGGGCACAGCATGTGCCCGACACGTTATTGCTTTCCCCCAAGGAGTTTCTGATACATGAATCCACAAAAGAATCAAGATACGGAAGAGTCCACTCTGCTGCAGGATCTCCAGGCTGAAGTCAGTACAGAAAGTGCGCCTCTGTTGCAGTTCATTTTGCGGCATGGTGGGGCCATTGCGGGTTTTGTGCTGCTGTTCGTGCTGGTTTTGGCAGGCACGGGCCTTTGGCGCTGGTATGATACCAGCCGCAGCAATGAGGCACGGCAGGAGCTGGCTCGCCTATCCATGCAGAAAAGCGGGGAAGGTCAACTCAAGGGGCTCACGTCCTTCGCCGAGACAGCCCCGGAAGCTGTGCGTTTTGCCGCTTGGCTTACCGTGGGACAGAGTGCCCTCCATGAAAACAATGCTACGGCGGCGGTTTCTGCCTATGCCAACGCCGCCAAGGAACGAGATGGGGCCTTTGGCCTTGCCGCGTCCATCAACGAGGCCGGCGCTCTGCTCAAAGCCGGCAAAAACGCCGAAGCGCTGGCTCTCCTGCAAGAACTGCTGACTTCCCTGAGCGAGGATATCCCGACGCAACAGCTGAAGCAGATGGCGGCAGAGGCCGCCCAGGCCGCCAATCAGCCGGAACAGGCCGCACGTTTGTATCTAGCCCTGGCCGAGCAGTCACAGGGGCTTGAAAGTGACTATTTTCGTGCACAGGCTAGGGCGCTGACACCAAACAGCCCAGCACAAAAAGACGTACCGGGGGAAAAACAGCCGGAGAATCGCTGAAGTCACCAGTGTGCCTATGTGAATTCGAATCCATGCACAACTGATGCCTGTCAGGGCCAGGAAGATGGAGGAAGCATGAGTGACAATCCATTGTTATGTGGGGCTCGCGGTGAGCGCCACCTGCTTTTGGGCAATGAAGCCATCGTACGAGGCGCATTGGAGGCTGGCGTCCACATGATCAGCTGTTATCCTGGGACGCCCTCCTCGGAAGTGCCGGACACTTTTTATCACCTGGGCGGCGATAACCGTTACCGGATAGAATACTCCATCAATGAGAAGGTGGCTATGGAAGTAGCCGCAGGCGCGGCCCTTGGTGGAGCCATGAGCCTTGTGACCATGAAACATGTGGGGCTGAACGTGGCCGCCGACCCCCTGTTCACCTCCGTCTACACGGGACTGCCCGGCGGAATGGTGGTTTTGACGGCAGATGACCCCGGATGTCATTCCAGCCAAAATGAACAGGACAACCGCAATTACGCACGCTTTGCCATGCTGCCCTGTTTTGAACCCGCATCGGCGCAGGAAGCCAAGGACATGACACGTGAGGCCTTTCGCCTTGCGCGGGAGCTGCAACAGCCCGTCATGCTGCGCACTACCACGCGTGTGAGCCATCTTCGCGGGCCGGTCACCTTTGACAGTCTGCCGGTCCCACAACCGAAGATCCCCTTTACGCGAGATCCCGGACGTTTTGTCCCGGTCCCGGCCGTGGCTCTCCGTCGCCATGAGGCACTGCGCGACATTATGGAACGCGCTCGCCGGATAGCAGAAGACAGTCCTTTCAATACGCTGCACGAACCGCAGTCTCCCACGCGTCTGGGAATCATCGTTTCAGGTGTGGCTCGGGACTATCTTGCCGACGCTCTCGTGACCGGCGGCTGGGAAGAACGGGTACGTGTGCTGGAACTGGGGATGAGCTGGCCTTTGCCCTATGAACGTCTGGCCACGTTCCTGCGCAGCTGCGAACGCGTTCTTGTTCTGGAAGAAGGGGCTCCTCTTCTGGAACAGGACGTGCGCGCTCTGGTGCAGCGCTACGGTCTTTCGACAAAACTGGAAGGCAAGAACGACAGTTTGACGGAACTTGCGGAATACTCCACCACATTGGTAGTACGCCGCTTGGCAGCCTGGCTAGAGACATCCTGTCCCCCCTTGTCAACGCGCCCTGTGAACAAGGAACTGCCAGGACGCCCGCCAAACCTCTGCCCAGGCTGTTCACACCGCGCCGTGTACTATGCGGCCCGACAGGTCTTTGGGGATGATGCCGTCTATTCCAGTGACATCGGCTGTTACACCCTTGGTTTGCTGCCCCCCCTGCGTACGGCCGATTTCCTTGTCTGTATGGGATCGTCCGTCTCGGCAGGCAGCGGTTTCGCCCGTGCCTCGAACAAACAAGTTGTGGCCTTTATCGGGGATTCCACATTCTTTCACTCTGGCATGACGGGACTGGCCAATGCCGTTTTCAACAAACATGACATTCTTCTCGTTATCCTGGATAATGGCACGACGGCCATGACCGGTCATCAGCCCAACCCCGGCATGCTTCAGGAGCAACTCGGCGCAGGCAACACGCACATGGACATAGAAGCCATTGTGCGCGCCATGGGTGTGCAGGAATGCGTCAAGGTTCATGCCTACAATGTCCGTTCCGTGATCAAGGCCATGGACTCTCTGAAAAGCAAAACAGGGGTGCGCGTTCTCATTGCCGAAGAACCCTGTGTGCTGTACGCCCGTCGACAGCTCAAAAAAACATCGCCCCAGGTGGCCGAAGTTGTTCAACAGGGCCCGGAGGCCATGCGCTGCCTAGAGCAGCTGGCATGCCCCGCTTTTTATCGTGAAGGTGAGAATCTCGCTGTGGATCCCTCGCTCTGCTCGGGCTGCATGGTCTGCCTGCAGGTCGCGCCCAAGGCATTCAAGGCTCGGAAACGGTAGGGAGGAAAGCATGGAAAAGGCCCAAGACAAAAGAGTGCGTGTGTTTTTCACAGGCGTTGGCGGTCAGGGCACACTGACGGCGACCACCTTGCTGGCACGAACGGCCTTGGATGCGGGGCTGACCGTGTTGGCGGGCGAGGTACACGGCATGGCCCAGCGCGGCGGTGTTGTAGAATCTGTCATGTTGCTGGGAGGCTGGCGTTCACCCAAGCTGGATTTGGGAGAAGCCGATGTGCTGCTGGGCTTTGAACCCCTGGAGACCCTTCGCGCCCTGCCTTATCTGCGGCAAGGGGGGGCGGTGTTCTCCAGCAGCGACGTGCTGCCGCCCCTGAGCGTCTCCCTTGGCAAGACTCCTTACCCCGATATGCCTCATATTGAAGAAGAAACAAAACAGGTCGCCGGGCAATACCGATTTGTGCCCTGCCGTGAGCTAGGCGCACAGGCCGGTTCCGTACAGAGTGGCAACACCGTGCTGCTCAGCGTGGTATGCGCGTCCGGCATACTGCCTATCGGTGTGGATGCCCTGGAGGCCGCCATCAAAAGACACCTGCCTCCCAAACTACAGGCGGTAAATTTGAAGGCTCTGGAGCTGGGCAAGGAATGGCTGGCAAGATAGCTCCCCCTTTTCTTCCATATAAAAACCGCAGGCAAGCCAGCGCCTGCGGTTTTTGAGGGTTTACCGATGAATTTGCTACAACTTTTTGACGTTCCCGCTCCAGAGAAAACCATTCCCGTTCCCTATGTCATTGCCGAAGCGGGAGTGAATCATGAAGGCAGTATGGATGTTGCCCGGCGTCTCATCGACGAGGCGGCCGAGGGCGGTGCTGACGCCATCAAATTTCAGACATACAAGGCCGCGACTCTGGCTTCCAAGGATTCCCCCGCTTACTGGGATACGACAAAGGAACCCACGCGCAGCCAGTATGAACTTTTCAAAAAGCACGATTCCTTCTGGAAGAAAGAATTCGAGGCTCTCAAAAAATATTGTGATGGCGCGGGCATTGAGTTTATGTCCACCCCCTTTGATGTGGAATCCGCCCGATTTCTCAACGACCTTATGAAAGTGTTCAAGATCTCGTCGTCAGACATCACGAACAAGCCTTTCATACGTATCCTCTGCGATTTTGGCAAACCCATTATTCTTTCGACGGGTGCGGCACACTTGCACGAAATTGCCGAAGCCGTTGAGTGGATTGAAGCCAAGGGGAACAAACTGGCGCTGATGCACTGTGTGCTGAATTATCCCACAGCCGACGAGAACGCCGCTCTGGGCATGATACCCGCGCTCAAGCGGCATTTCCCGCAGCATGTCATCGGTTATTCCGACCACACCCTGCCAGGGGACATGCACATACTGGAAACAGCGACCCTGCTGGGAGCACGCCTGCTGGAAAAACATTTCACCCACGACAAGACCCTGCCAGGCAACGATCATTACCATGCCATGGACAAAAAGGATCTTCTGCATTTCCATGTACGGCTCAAGGCGACACTGGCCAGTGTGGGCAGCATGGAACTGCGCGCCCTTCCAGAGGAGGAACCGGCACGACAGCACGCCCGTCGCTCCCTTGTGACAGCGCGCGCCATACGCGCAGGTCAGCAACTGACCGCCGAAGACCTGACATGGAAACGTCCGGCACACGGTATTTCACCACGCCACTATGACGAGGTGCTTGGTCTGCATGCAAGGCATGATCTAGCCGAGGATCACGTACTTTCCTGGGCGGATCTGGACAGAGCCTGATGGATTGCGAAACCCTTGTGCTGGGACGCATGCCCCGCGAGGCGACTCCACTTACTCATCGCGCGGCCGGGCCATGGTGTTTCGCCGAACAGGAAGACGCTTTCCCTCACTGGGAGACAGACTTCAGCTTTGCCCCAGAACCTCTGGCCGACAGGGAATTGCAGGCGCA
>JAGAEE010000217.1 GCA_017613295.1 Desulfovibrio sp.
GCATGCGCAAATTCGTGCTGCAACAGGGCCTCACCACCTGACAGCGTCATACCCCCACCAGACCGGTTATAACATACGCCATCCTGCTCCACCTTCGCCAGCACATGTTCCACGGTCATTGTTTCACCGTACGCACTTTCTGCACCGGAGGGGCAGGCACGCACACAGGCAAAACAGTGCTGGCATTTGCGACTGTCAAAACATATCAAGTCATTGACCAGCGTCAATGCCCCGGTTGTGCAGGCTTGCAGACAACGGCCACACACCTTGGCCGTCAGACAGCGTGTGGGATTGAAGGCATGTTCCGGCTTGGGATTTTGTGATTCCGGGTTACTACACCAGCGGCAGCGCAAAGGGCATCCCTTGAGAAAAACCAGCGTACGTATGCCCACGCCATCATGCACGCTGAATTTTTGGATATTGAAAACAATGCCTTCCACCTGGGCGTCTGTCATGGCAAAGCCCCCTTCGTTTGCCGCAAATGCTCTTCAAGCCTTGTCACGGGTATAAAAGGCGGGAGGTAAACCCTCCCGCCCATCTTCATTCTGTCACCATTCTGCCGAAAAAATCTTTCGGCAACACGATACTTTCAGTGGTTACACACTAGTGTGTTCCGTGCGGTCAATGATATCGTTTTGCAAATCGCGGGACAAATCGCAGAAATACGCACTGTATCCGGCGATACGCACCAGCAGACTGCGGTAGTTGTCAGGTTCTTTCTGGGCGTTGAGCAGGGTCTGCTTATTCACGATATTGAACTGCAGGTGCCACAGCTTGAGATCGCACCATGTACGGATAAGATTCACAATCTTTTGCGTTCCTTCATCCCCCTCAACGCTCTTCGGCGAGAGCTTGATGTTCAACAGACGGGACGCACGGTTGATCATGTCATAGTTCTTTGATTTGTAGTTGGAGAGCAGCACCGCCGTGGGTCCGTTCTCGTCCGCACCGTGGGAAGCCGAAGAACCGTCTGACAGAGCTGTCCACGCATGACGGCCGTTGGGCATGGCGGAAATCACCTTGCCAAAGGGCACGTGAGAGGTAATGGGCACATAGCGCACATCCACGTGTACGCCACGTTCCTTTGTGCTCTTTTCAGCTTCGACCTGTGTGATGCGGTCCACGTCCTTGGCGATGCTGTCAGCATAGGAATCATCATTGCCATAGCGCGGTGCCTTGCGCAGCATCTCACGCACTGGTTCATAGCCCTTGAAGTCAGCCTTGCAGGCATCCAGCACTTCCTGCATGGTCAAACGCTTGTCCTCAAAAACGAGTTTCTTGACGGCCGCGAGTGAATCCACCACCGTGCCATAACCCAGGAATTCGAAATAGGAGTAGTCCACACCACCGGGGATTTTTTCGGTGTGCAGATCAAGGCAATTCTCCATGCAGAGATTGTGCAGAACAGAAGAAAGCGGGGCGGCGAAATGCATCGGACGGAGCTTGTCAACAACATGCTGCTGCTGGAATGCCTTGCGCAGCAGATTCAAATGCTGAGCCTTGTAGGCGTCATAAAACTCATCCCAGCTCTTAAATTTGGTGGGATCTCCGGTTTCCACACCGACAAGCTCGTCACCGTAGTGAAGCATACGGCCATTATAAAGGGTCATTTCCAAAGCGGTGGCGAAGTTCACATACACGCAACCCGAAGTATAGGTGTCGCGGTTCGGCATACGCGTTTCCGTGCAGCCTGAAACGGCATAGTCCAACGCCTCGCGCACTGGGCAACCCTTGAGAGAATTAAGAAAGACCACTTCCTCGTCGTTGATCAGTTTGGGGAAGCCTGAGCCGTCCTTGATTGTGAGCGCCACTTCCCTCAAGAAACGCTCCGGTGAACGTGAATGAATACGCGCTGCCAGATCGGGGTAGTTCAACGGGAACTCACGCTTGGATTCCAGGAACAGGTAGGAGAGATCGTTGGTGGCGTCCATGCCCTCGGGAGTTTGCCCGCCGATGGTCACGGCCTCCCAGTGTGCGTAGCCTTCCTGGAATTCCACACCAGTAGGATTGATGTAAAGGTCGATAAACTGGGCCATGTCAACCCACATGCACTCTAGGAGCTCCTTGGCCTCGTCTCGAGTCAGGCGACCTTCCTCCAGATCCTTCTTGTAGTAGGGATAGAGGTATTGGTCCATGCGACCATTGGAAATGATGGCACTGGCCTTTTGCTCAATACGCGAAAACATCTGCACGAACCACTGGCACTGCATGGCTTCGCGGAAGGTGCGGGCGGGATAGGCGGGCACACGCTCGCAGATTTCTGCAATCTGCAAAAGCTCTGCTTTGCGCTTGGCATCGTTTTCCTTGGAAGCCGTATCACGAGCCAAATCGGCATGCCGCTTGGCCCAGATCATGATGGCGTCGCAGACGATGATCATGGCATCCAGGAAAGGTTTCTTTTCCCAAAGGTCAACAGAATTGTTGAGATCCAGTTTGGACAGACGCTCTCTGGCTTCATTCTGGATGTCGATGAAACCACGTTTGAGAACCTTCTCGTAGTCAGGAACCCACTGCAGGGCAGAGCGGTAGGAGGAAGTCTCGCTGACCACAAATTTTGACTTCAGGCCACGTTCATCCACATAGGTAACGTTGCGGATTTCCTTGGGCAAGGCCTTGTTAAGATGTTCATGATAGGTTTTCCCCTCCCAATAGGGGGC
The DNA here is from genome assembly GCA_017613295.1 of Desulfovibrio sp. Classification (GTDB taxonomy): domain Bacteria; phylum Desulfobacterota; class Desulfovibrionia; order Desulfovibrionales; family Desulfovibrionaceae; genus Desulfovibrio. Next base: position 2,658 of record JAGAEE010000217.1, read on the forward strand.
TATGTCCTCCATGACCACCTTGATGTCTTCCTTGGAAATCTGGAACGGACTCTTGTCACGATGCTCCAGATCGGCGAGAACCTCACGGTAAAAGTCGCCGTCAATTTCGGGATAAAGAATTCCATAACGGCCGAGTTTGCCAACGCGACCCGCCAGAAGCTGATCTGGAGTGATCCACACGGTAATCTTTTCGGCCACGTTCTTCAGCGCCTTGGCCCAACGCAAGGTGAGAAGCTCACCCTCGGTCTGACGCATGGATTCCGTGAAGTATTTGGCGCGTTCCACGTCCACATGGGGCAAGGTGAACTGGTTGCGCTCGAGAATTTTGTAAACACGTTCACGACCCTTACGATCAACCTTCTTGCTTATGACACGCTCTTCCTGGGGTGACATGCAAGTGCTGCACTGGCTCATACGAAACTCCTGACTGGGTGTTATGTTTTACACTGGAATTGTCTCAAAACTGTTGCTTCTTTAGAGCATCAACCGTGCCAAACCACTAACCCACTGAAATAACACATAAAATTTTCAACGCTCCATATTTGCTTCAATGTACAATATATTGCAAAAAAACATCACTTTTTATCATATCATATTGAAATCATATCATAAAGAAAAGGAGTGTTTTTTTGCACAGTTGCAAAAAATCACTCCTTTTTGAGGAACTGACGCAAACAGTTCCTGAGCCATGCACTGTTTTGCAGAGACGTGCTCAAGTCATGTCCGACAAAAAAACCTTCAAATTTACATTTTAATATTGCCAGGAAGAACCATCGTAATGGATGAGCTCGTTCAGGTTGCGTGTCTTGACCTGCCGACAATTGGTGCTGCCCAAGGCCGCCTGCTTGCTGGCTCCACGGCATTCCATGACCTTTTCCTGATAGCGCACAGAACCCACATACTGCCCTGCTTTGCTACTGGGGCGAAGCTCTGTACGTACGTTATTGGCGTCAACATCCACATAAGTGGCCACATACTCCTGCCCCACCTTACGCACCTCTTTAGATGCTTTGGAGGGCATGACCGTACGAGAAGCCTGGGCCGCAAGCTTGTGGCCTACCTTGTCCAGTTCCGCAGCTATTTCGGCCTCTGTTTTTTTGCTCTTTTGGGACGACTTTTCTGTTTTTTTGGACTTCTTTTCTTTTTTGCCCTTCTTTGCTTCTGCCTTGACTACAGGAGCCGGTTCTACCTCTGATGCCGGTTCTACCGAACTGGCCGGTTCGACAGGTTGAGGGGATGAGGACGTTTCTGACGAGCCACCAAACATGGCACACCCACTGGTGGCCACTCCCATGATCAAAACAAATGTCAAAAGAAACCTCATGTTGCATTACCTCATGCTGTTTTTGGCCACAAGGCCCAGTGATCGCCATAAGAAGCTATTATCAAAAAAACCGGGCGGCACCTGCCGCCCGGTCTAGATATCAGCTACTGCAATGATCCGTCAAAACTTATTCGAAAGAAACTTCCGTACGACGGTTCATGGCACGACCTTCATCGGTCTTGTTGTCATACTTGAATGACTTGCCGTGTCCCACAGCGGTCAAACGGCTGGCAGGAATGCCCTGCTTCACCAGATAGCTCTTCACAGAATTGGCTCGATTCTGCGAAAGCTTCATGTTGTACGCATCGGTACCCTTGGCGTCGGTCCAGCCAGCAAGAACCACACGCTTGTTGGGATTGGCCTTGATGATGCCGGCGGCTTCGTTCAGGATGCCCATGGCCTTGCCATCCAGGGCATAGGAATCAAAGGCAAAATGCACACCGCGCAGCACAAGGACATCTTCGTCCTTGCAGAACACGGACATCACAAAGCGCTCAAGAGCCGCATCACTGGTGGCAAGTTCCTCAGCACGCACCAGGATAGAATCGGGATTCAGATCAGCGAGAGCCTTTACAGTCTTTTCGCCATTTGGCGTATCGGCCAGAGAAATCACATGAATCACAAGATTGCGCTGGTTGGCGTACACCTGACGAGCCACTTCCACGAGATCGCTGCCACGGTTGTTGTCACCATCGGTTACGAGAATAATGGCAGCGTCGCGCTTCATGCTGGAAAGGAAAGGCTCATAGGCATGCAAACCGTCGCCCATGCTTGTCATACGACCAAAAATCTGAAAATTGCTGCGCAGCTTGGCAATACCGGCATCCATAGCCGCACGATCCCAGGGACCCTGTGGCACGATAACACCGTCAGGAGTAATGGTGTGAAGACCACCATTGTAGTCCAGTGCCGGGATAGCGGCATTGATGCGTGACAGGACGTTTTTGGCCACGATGATTTTGTCCTGTTTAAGCTGTGCATTCTTCATCATCATGGAGCCGGAATAGTCCACAACGAAGTCGAAGCTCTCGATTTTCTTGTTGCAGGTAGCTGGCGCAGCCATAGCGGCCACCGCATAACCCAAAACAAGGGCCAATGAAAGGGCGAGAAGACGAACAGATTTCATTACTGCCTCCCAAACTTTGTTGATTTCTTCGATTGCCGCCGTTACGACAACCGTAATGCCCGCCACATTGCCGCACCGCACTACGCTTAACGAAGCCCGAAACGACAACAGTTTTTCCATACCCGTGTTTGTAAAAAACCGCAAGGCATAAATGGCTGAAGTGCGGCTTTGACTCGGCAAAACAAAATGATGCAGGCATCAAGGCATTGTCTTTGCGCATTGCCCTGCCAAAAAATTCTGTAGCTGTCAAGCCGATATTTCATACTCCGACAAATCGAAGGCTAGGCCACCCATCGATTGGCGGCTTCTTATTTGAAGCTTAGCATAGAAGCATTTTATAGAAAACGCTCTTTGTCTGAGAAAATTCTCATCTCTCCGCCATCTTGTTGCACACCAGCTCCAAAAAGCGTGACGCCTGGTTCTCGGCGTCATACGATTCACGCACTGTGCGTCTGGCCTCACGGCGTACATGGTCAAGACAAGAAGCACGTTCGAGCACTTCGGCCAGCATCTTGGACATGCTGGCGGTGTCCCGTGGAGTGCACAAAAAGCCGTTGACGTCATGCACCACCACCTCGCGCACCGGCGGCGTATCCGACGCTACAACCAGTGCTCCACAGGACATGGCCTCCAGAAGGCCAGTGGAGAAAATCTGCGGTGCCGCCAAATACACATGCACAGTGGAACGGCGCAAAATCTCACGATATTCGTCCAGTGAGCACGGCCCCAGCATACGCACTCGGAGACGAAAATCCTCGGGTATTTCCGGCAGCTCCAGAGGGCTTGCGATTCTGTCCGGCTCCCGTTGTTTTAAGGCCCCATCCCGCCCTTTGTCAGGCCAAGCAATCACTACCAGGCAGTCAGGCCGCTCCTCGAGCAGACGTGGAAGACACTTTCGAAACAGACCAAAACCGCGCACGGGATCATGGGGCGATGCACAAAATGTGACAAGTTCACGGGTGGCTCCACCGATTTTCGACTCACTGCCGGCAAGAGGGGTAAAATAGCGGGTATTGACGCCCGCATGCACCACGTGTATGCCCTGCTGCAAAAGAGCAGGATATTGCGCACGTTGCCATTGGGAGGAAGTCACGGCAAGGTGGCAATCACATAGGGCATTGTATTCCCAGAGATTGCGCACGTGTGCTGGAGCAAAATTCACCACAGCGCGCATGTTGCCGCGTAACTCTTCACGACGACGTCCTTGCGTGCTGAACCAGTCACCGTAGCAAACGCAAAAGGCTTCCGGGAAAACATCTCGCACATAGAAACTGCCGCCCGTGCTCGCCGCAGCAATGACGAGATCGGGTACGAACCCCTTTCTGCGAAGATCGAGCATGGCATTGCCAGCCCGTGCGCCACGCCGCAACAGACGCACGCACTCCTGTTCAGCCGCATCGCTACTGTCATACGGTTTTGGCGGCGCAATGCGCAATCGTCGGACATTGGGCAACGTTACAGATTTTTGGCCCGCCTCTGCCAAAAAAAGAACCGTATGCCCAGCACCACCGCACGCCCGGGCCAAAGCCCGAAACGGACCCGGGAAAACGGCATTCAGAAATAGCACGCGCATACTCTCTCCCGAAACCGGCGCCGATGTTCAGCCTATTTGCCCACACGCAGAAGTTCAATAAAGGCCTTGCCGTTCTCCGTGCGCAGCAGTTCCCACAAGGCACGAACCATGCTTCTGTCATATTTGGGCGGCGTTTCCGCAAGAATTCGCAATGCGTCCTCCATGCTATGCTCCGCACGGTAGGAACGTGGCCGCATGAGAGCACAGAAGGTATTGGCCACCGCTAGCAGCCGGGCGTTGAAACAGATGTCCTCACCCTTGAGACCTTTGGGATATCCCGTACCGTCCATGCGTTCGTACATCTGCGTTATAGCCTCCAGCACGGGCAAGCCGAAATCAATCCCCGCCAAGACCTCACGGGCGTAATCCACATGCTTGCGCAGCAACGACCGCTCATCTGCCGTCAAGGCCCCGGTTTTGGTAAGCAACTCACGTGGCAGCCGTATCATGCCCACCTGTGACAGGCTGGCCGCCGTCCGCAAGGTTGCCAGAGTTTCAGGGTCCCCGTGCCCAAGCTGGCCGGCAAGCAACTCTGCCAGGCGTGCCGTCAGGGCCGACTGCCCGCACAAATAGGCATCAACGGCTTCAATGGCTCGCACAAACGCGTTCACCGTTTGCGTTACCATACGTTGTGTGCGTTGTTGAGCCACGGCCAGGGCTGTCACATCGTTATATACGGAAACCACACCGGAAAGCTTCCCATTAGCGTCATGAAAAGGCATACAAGAAGCGAGATAGTAGCGCGTTTGATCTCCCACGGGCAGGGTTTCGCTGAAATCGGCGTGAATACCGCTGCTGTGTACGGCCCGTGTGTGGGTGACAAGGCTTCTCGCCAGATCAAGGCCCAGTTCCGTATGCTGCAGCCCGCGAAGTTCCGCCACTTTCCGGCCAGCCATGGTGGCAAAGCTCTGATTGGCGTAAAAGATGACGCCGTTCATGTCGTTGAGGACAACCCCCGCCGGCAAGGCCGAGTTCACACCGTCCAAAATTTGCTTCTGCTGGTTGACCACTAAATAGAGACGACGCATCTGTTCGGCCACGGCACGTTCGTTGCGCCCCACAAGCGCCCACCACAGGGCCGATAAAATGACCCCGATGAGAGACACAGTCAGCAGCGCAAAAAGCATGACATTTTTTTTCAGAGCCTTGTCCAGGGCCTCCAACTGACCGGCGGAAACGCTCTGCTCCACCAGCCACGGCAAATACGGCACGGGACGAGCAAGACAGTATGATTTGCCACCATCCTGACGTGCAGGGTCGTTGCGGGTGCCGGGGGCGAGTTTGTCGCCATCCAGCTTCCAGCCGGGCAAATCCACAGATCCCTCGGGGGCTGAAGGGTCAATTCGCTGCAGAGTGCTCCCGAAACTTTGCAGAATGGCCGTATCATAAGACTCATCCGCCGCATGACGGGTGGCCGCCCTGGCCACCGGAAGGACATTGCAGGTCGCCAGCAAAACAGCGACAACCTGTTCGCCGCTGGCATCCACATACAGGGGGGCAAAAATGGGAAACGCCAAATCCAGCACAAGACTATCGTCAACGCGTCTCACCGGCATGAAAACCGACTTCCCACTCTTCACGGCTTCTTCAAGAAAGCCCCTGCGATTCGCATCAATAATGGGTCCTGCGCCAGGGGTCAGAAAAACCTGAAGCTCCGTATTCACGAGACAGACATCCCAAAAACCCGTTCTGTCAATAAAATCCTTGAGCAGCCCACGCATCATCGGAAGTCGCGGTGCCAGCTTGGCAAGAGGCTCCTCGCTCTCATCGTCCAAAGGATTGTCCTGCGGCTGCAACTCTTCCTCTGCCGAGGCTGTCTTGTCCTGTTCCTGTGCCAGACGCAACAGCTCCGTGGCCGGAATATGTGCGTTGTGTGCCTCAGCAGCAAAAAGGCGCATCATGTCCTGCGAAACAAAAATGTTGATCTGGTCCACAAGATTTCCCGCCCACACTGTCAGCAAAGCCGCCTTGCCGTTGGCCTGCGCGTCCATGGACTGGGTGGTTTCGTGCAAGAGCTGCGCACGCGAATTGCTCAAGTACCAGCGTGCGCAATAGAACACCAGACCTGCCGACAACGCGAACAAAACCACCATGAACAGCGCCGCACGGCGGTTGCGCGTATCTGCACCGGGAAGCCGGGAATCCTGTGATGCCATAGATGTCTTCCTTTTACTCACCGTGGTCTACGCACTTGAGTCTCAGCGTTCCCGCAAGGCGTTCTGCTTGGCTTTCAGTATGGGCTTGAGCAGATAGTCAAGCACGGTCTTCTTTCCAATCAAAATGTCTGCCGTAACCACCATGCCCGGAATAATGGGCAATTGTTCGTTGTGATGCACAATGGCATTTTTTCGAGTGCGCACCTTGACCACATAATGCTGTTCGCCCTTCTTGTCCTCGATGGTATCCGCGCTGATGGATTCCAGCTTGCCCTCCAGACCTCCGTAAATGGAAAAGTCATAGGCCGAAATCTTGACCATCACATCCTGACCAGGGCGCAAAAAAGCCACGTCCTGCGGCTTGACCCTGGCTTCCACCAAGAGGGTGTCATCCAGAGGGACCAAATCCATGATGGGCTCGCCCGGTTTAACCACGCCGCCCACCGTGCTAATATAAATCTGCTTGACCGTGCTGCGCACTGGAGCACGCAGTTCAGTACGCGTCACGCGGTCACGCCCCGCAGACAGGCTCTCCCTCACGGAGTTCAACTCAAGCCGCCGTTTATTGATCTCGTCCGTAATGGCGGCCGTCTGCTCCGCACGTCGGGATGTGATTCTCTGCCGACATTCCTCAGCGGCCGCCTGTGCCTTAGGAATGGTGGCGGCAAGCGCGTCGACCTGCCCCTGAAGTTCTACCACTTTCTGCTGCATACCCAGGTATTCCAGTCGAGAAAAATTGTTGCGCTGTACTAGCGCATACGCGGTATTGCGCTGTTCGATGGAAAGGGCAAGGCTGCCATCCAGCTGCCGTTTACGCGCTATTTGCTCATCCACATCGTGCATGCGCTGTGTGTACTGCGACTGTAGCACCTCAATTTCGGCATTGAGCTGCTGTATGCGGCTGTGCCAAAGGTTGGTCTGGTCCCTGATGATCTCGCGGGCACGCGCCAAGGCCTCCTCACCCACATCACGGCCCACAAGCTGCGAAGCCCAAGTATCCAGCGGGTCGGGGAAAACCGGTTCTTCATCCCTGATTTCGGCTTCCAGACGCACGATGGCCAAACTATTTTCCATGGCCTTATTCACCGCATCACGATAGGCACTCTCGGCCATCTCGTTGTCCAGTTGCGCTAACACAGCCCCTTTTTCCACAATCTGGCCCTCATGCACCTGCACGGCGCGCAGGATACCCCCTTCCAAATTTTGTATGGTCTGTGTGCGCTGTGAACCGACCACCTGACCTTCCGCGTGGGTCACCTCGTCTACCCAGGCATAGGCCGCCCACACAATCAGACTGGCAAACATGAGCGCCACGCTAACGGAAAGCGCACGCACACCGAAACGCGGACGCCGTGCCAAAGCCGCGTCGACCTCATTGGCAAAGAGGATGTCATCAGGCGTCAATCCGTGTAAAGGAGCGTCCATGGCGGCAAAAAGGCCGGGATTGACCTGTGGCTGATCGCCTTTGCCGACGACCTTTGAGCCCAAACGACCTGCCGTTTCCTTCAGCGATGTGGCAAGACCCGTATCCGGACGCTGCTCTTCCCCTCCGCCCACAACAACCTGACGCAGAAAAGCCCCGGCTCCGCCGGTATCCTTTCCCTCGGCTGTAGAATCCAGCCCCATGGGTTGCAGCATGTCTTCCGTCAGCAGGGTAGCCGTTGTTTCTCCAGCGGAAACATTTGAAGCCGTCGACGGGGTATCTCCCGGCATGGCCGGCAAAGGAGCGTCCGACGGCACGAGCGGGGGAAAATTGGCAACATTGGAGAGCCCCCCCCACATATCCCCAAAAGAAGACTGCTGCGTCAGACTGGCGACGCCCGATACGCCAGAGTCCGTCTCCGCCACTGCGGCGGGTTTTGCTGCCTGGCCGGCGACAAACTGATCTCGCGACACCTCACTGCCGTCGGCGACTTGAGCTTCTGTCTGAGGTTTCTGCATGATTCCACTTCTCCAAGGGGCACGGTGGCGACACCCGCCGCCTACTTCCGTGCCGCAGTCCCCTGTTCCACACGGGCCATGTTACGACGAGAACGCTCACGCAGGGTTTGCAACACGTCATCGCGCGGGCCGTCCAACTTGATCTGGCCGTTTTCCATGACAATAAGACGATTGACTATGCGCAACATGGAGAGACGATGCGTCACCAAAATCAGGGTTCGTCCGGCCATAATAGATTGAAGACGTTTTTGCAGCAGCATTTCCGAATCCGTATCCATATTGCTGGTAGGCTCGTCCAGCATCAGGATTTCGGGATCACGGACCAAAGCGCGGGCCAAGGCCACAGCCTGCCGCTGACCACCGGAAAGAGCCTTGCCCTGCTCACCCACCTGCGCCGCAAACCCTGACGGATTGTTACGCACAAAATCCGTCACGCCCGCCAGAGAAGACGCACGCAGAATGAGGTGATCGTTGATAGTGGGATCCCCCAGAGCGATATTCTCACGGATGCTTCCGTAAAAGAGAACCACCTCTTGGGGCAGTACCCCCACGCGCCCACGCAACACCGAAGCTGGAAGCTGACGTATATCCACATCACCAAACTTCACGGCGCCTTCCTTTGGCTGATAAAGCCCGAGCAACAGCCGTGAAAGCGTGCTCTTGCCAGACCCCATGGGCCCAATAATGCCCACACGCTCCCCTGGCTCAATTCGCAGGCAGACACGGTCCAGTGCCAGCCGTTCCTGATGCGGATACGCAAAAGAAACATTTTCCATGCTGAAAGAAGGTCGCAACATGCCGAAATCCATGCAGGTTTTTTCCATCTGGTTTTCGGAAGGCAACATCATAAGAATATCTAAAGCCTTGAGAGCCACATGCGAATTTTGCAAGCGTGTGAACAATGAGGCCATCTGCAGCAGGGGGGCCATGGTGCGCCCCACGAGAATGTTGCAGCCTATGAGGGCCCCCATGGTCATCTGACCGTCCCCGATGCGGTACACCCCCCAGACAATCATTCCCACCGTCACCATCTGGGTAACGAGCATGGCTGATGTAACGGCCAGACTGCTGTAGCGCCGCGCTTCACTGTTAGATTTGGCTGAAAGCCCTACCACCGATTCCCACAATTTTAGCATGCGGCTTTCGGCCATGCAGGTTTTGAGCGTCTCCAGCCCATTGACGATCTCCACCAACAGGGCGTTTTTTTGCATGTTCTGCTTGTATCCTGTTTCGGCAATGCGACGTGAGCGGCTCTGCAACAGAAGACCGATGCCCAGCATGACAGGGATGGCACCTATTGACAGCAATACCAGGGGCCCCCCGATGAAGGCCGTGAGCAGCAGAAAAATCACAAGGAATGGCAAGTCTATGCAGGCAAGGAGGCTGGAAGAACTGAAAAATTCCCGCAGTTGCTCAAACTCGCGCAAGTTGTTCACCAACGCGCCAGTAGATTCGGGTTTGGCGTCCATGCGCATGGAAAGCACCTTTTCCACCAGGGCACTGGAGAGCACAATGTCCGCATTGCGGCCGGCCACATCCACAAAATGCGTGCGCAAGGACGATAGCAGGAAATTGAAGGCATAGATGATGCATATGCCTATGGCCAGCACCCACAACGTTTCCAAGGCGTTGTTTGGAACCACCCGATCATAAACGTTCATGACAAAAAGCGGACTGGCCACGGCAATGAGATTGATGACCACACTGGCCAGGGCCACATGCCGGTATATGGGAGCGTAATAGCGAAGCACGTCCCAAAACCACCGTTTGCCTCTGCCCAGGGTTATGCGCTCGACCCTGTTGTCCGGCGCAGCCTCTACGGCGGCAAACAAGGCGTAGCCGGAGTACTCTTCACGCAAGGCCTCAACCGGCACCACCTGGGAACTATCGCCGGTTTCAGGAAAAATCACCTCTGCCGAATCCCCATCGAGGGCCGTGAGCACACACGAACGGTCATGAGTCAACAGCAGGATGCACGGCAGTACAAGCCCGGGAATATTTTCAATGGCCGGCCGATAGGCAATCCGACCCGTCATGCCAGCCTTGCGTGCGGCACGCAGGCAAGCCTGCGGTGTCACCTTGCTGCCGGAAAGACCGGCCATGAGCGCCTGCGGCGAAACCACCCGCCCTCGCAAGCGCAACAGCACCGACAGGCTACGTAAAATGCCGGGCATAAAATCCACATCCGAGGGACGCAAAGGTCCCATGGTTGCGGCAGATGCCTTCCCCGATGGAGCCGAGGCATTTTCGGACGACGGAACATCGTTGTGATGATCTTCACCGGGAGTGGCACATTCATCCTGAATGTCGGGAGAAGAAGTATCCATGTACATCCCATTGCTGAAAGGCTGAACCGGCAAGGCCAAACAATGGTCCACCGCAGAAAGCCGAAATCAACCATCGCATTGGCGAAACAGACATCTGCACGCCCAATCAAAAATCAACTGCCTATCTCTGCACAGGCCAAGCATGTGAAACAAGGCCTTCTAATCAAACCAGCCTGGGGCGAATGGCTCACGGGGATCCTCTGGATCACGCTGAGGTTTTTTTGCCAGAGGTTTTGTGTCAATCGACATCGCCTGCAACATGGTGCCCGTTAGGGCCGAAAGCCTGTAGGCGCCTACCAGAATATTGCCTCTGGCTGTTTCCGCCTGTGTGGAGGAATTGTAAAATTCGTTCTGTGCGTCCAGCACATCCAGGATGCTGCGCTTGCCAATCTGAAACTGCTCGATATAGGCGCCCAGGGTATATTTGTTATACTCAATGGCTTTGCCATAATGTTCATACTGCTCCTGCGCCGCCAGGTAATTGGTCCAGGTGCTGTCGACATCTAGCTTAAGGTCGTCCAAATAGTTGTGCATCACCTGACGGGCTTGGCGCACGCGCGCCGAGGCCGCCCGATATTCGGCCACATCCGCGCCGCTATTGAAAATATTCCAACGCGCCACCCCCAGAGCGTCAAAACTATAGATCCACCGGTCGTCACTGCCGCCACGGTCGGTGTAGTTGGGGCCAGCCTCCAGATTGAGAGAAGGATAGAAGGCCGATTCGGCCAGTTCACGCTCTGCCCGTGCGGCCCGAATATCATGAAAATAGGCTGCCAGCTTGGGATTGGATTTGATGGCCAGATCCAGAACATCCACGGCCTTTGAAAAAACCTGCGGCGGCATGGTCACGGGTTGCAAATTGCCATTGGCGGAAAGTCCCGTAAGTCGCGTATAGGTATTCTCGGCCACCAGCAATGAGGCTTTTGTTTCGGAAAGACTGGAAAGCGCACGTTGCATGCGCGACTGAGCCTGAGTCACGTCTGCGGCTGTATCCGCACCAAGGGCCGCACGGTCCTCGGCCTGGACCACCAGCTCCTTGTGTCGGTCAACATTTTCTTCTGCGAGTTTGTAAATGCTGCGTCGACGCAAAAGATCGATATGGGCAATAATGCCATCCAGTGAAAGGGAAGTTGCCGTATCAAAGACGCGATGCTTCTGTGACTCCAGAGTTGACCTAGCAGAACGCACGCGCGACCTCGTGGCAAAACCGTCCCAGATGGGTTGCACTAGCTGGGCACTGAGCCCCACAAAGCCGTACAAACGGTCGTCCAGATCCTGGCTGCGGGTGGAAGAATCGCTGTACTGGCTTGAACCGCCCCTTGCGGTGACATCCACCCTCGGTCCAAAGCCAGCCTGAGCACGACGCACTTCGTGCTCCAGCACTTCACGATTTTCTTGCATACCACGAAGACTGCGGTGTGTGCGCAATACACCGTATACACTGTCCTTGACCGAAATGGGCTGATTCGCTTTCGGCGGCGGTGGGTAGTCGTTCGTCCTGGCGTCCGGCGCCGTTGCCACGCTGAGAAAGGCAACAGCCAGCAAAACTGCTACAATGTGATTCATTCCACTTCCCCAAGAGTCTCCCACAGGATTGCACAGCCTCGCTATCCTGCCCGCATGGCACAAAGGCCTTGCGCCTGCCCTCTTGTGCAGAAGAGACTCCTTCTTGCTGTCATGCCCCGCCGAAGACCTTACCAATTCTCCACAATTCTGCAAGAAATTTTCCACTATTATGCACGATATGTCCTTATCCCTTCAGCAATCGTCCCGTCTACGACTGTCACGATCACCGCCTAAAACCATAAGAGGGATTCTTCCTGTAGTCAGGAATATCCCTCTCTCAAAGTCATTCCGAAGCGCTTAAAAAGCGTAATTCAGCTCGGCAAAATAGGCCTTGGGGTGCGCACAAGCCGGACAAACATCGGGGGCCTGGTCCCCTTCCACAAGACAGCCACAGTTAAGGCAGCGCCACACTGTTGGCTTCGAGCGCACGAACATGCGTCCTTCCCTGATATCCTTCGCCAGTGCCAGGAAACGCCTTTCATGATAGGCTTCGGCCACGGCGATATGACGCATGACATCGGCAATCTCGGGAAAACCTTCCTTATCCGCCGTTGTCGCAAAAGAGGGATACATGACCGTATGTTCGTGATTTTCCCCTCCGGCGGAGGCCACCAAATTTGCCTCGCTGTCACCGATCACGCCTGCGGGGAAACCGGCCGAAATTTCCACCTCATCACCCTCTAGAAATTTGAACAGGCGTTTGGCATGTTCTTTTTCCTGCAGAGCTGTTTCGATAAATACCTGCTGCACCAGAACAAATCCGTCCTTCTTGGCTCGACCAGAAAAAAAGTCATAGCGGTTGCGAGCCTGGGATTCTCCGGCGAAAGCGGTAAGAAGATTCTTTTCCGTCTGCGTTCCCTTGAGTGATTTCATGACAGTATTCCCCCGATTGTTAAAAATATGATTGCGATCTGCCCGGCGCCTGATGCTCCACCTTCTTTAAGGCCAGTGGACATACCTTTAAGCAAAACGTCCTTATCGGTGAATACCTGTTCTGTCAAGCAGCGCGCCGATCGAACACGCAGACGACGAGAGGTATTTCAAAACGCGGCCGACTGGCTCCGGCCTCTCAGCCACAGTACACATACAGGTGCGTGATCTCAAGCGCACACATGTAAGGGGCTGCTGCATCAGCAACAACCCCTTACATGTGCTAGGAACCTACTGCTAAGACTCTATTCTTCTTCAGCAGAACCTTCAAACTTGATAAAGCCGGGCTTTACGTTGGACATACAGTTGACGATCAGCTCCACCAGCCCGCCATAGGCAAAATTGTTCTTAGTGTAGAGATCGTTATGCTCCAGCAGCTCGCGAATCTGGCCTTTACAATTGGAACACGGAGCGCAAATGTACTTGCGGGTCTCAGGTCCGAGGCAGTCCTTGAAGGCTTCGGATATCTGCCACATCTTTTTGCGGCCGGAGATGTTGCCACGCCATTGTTCTATGTTGTTGCGTGTCATGATGGCAAAGCCCGAACCACCGCCACAGCAGTAGTTGTTCACGCCGTGGCAAGGCATCTCGCGGAACTGGGGGGCAATGGCGCGAAGTATTTCGCGCTGCGGCTCCACAATGCCCATGAGTCGCACGATGTTGCATGGGTCGTGCAGCGTCACGGGGAAATCATTTCGGGAGGGATCCAGCTTAAGCTTCCGAGACAGGACGATGTCGCGCAGGGTGACGTAGCAACCCTCACGGGGCACTTGGTATTCATAGGGAATGACGCGGTCGGCAATGACGGTGAGCGCCTTATGCGCATGCCCGCATTCGCCAATGACGATTTTTTTGACGCCCAGTTCCTTGGCGGCCTGCATGTGGGCCAGAGCAATGCGGGCGAGTTGGGCGTCATCGTAAAAGACGCCGTAGTTAACGCCGTCATATCCTACGGCTTTGCTAGAGAGCGTCCAAGACAGGCCGGCCTCCTGGAAGATTAAGGAGAAGGCTGCCACGTTTTCGGGCCAGGCCATGATTTCGCCGGCATTGTGCAGCAGCATGATGTCCGCCCCATGCACGTCGAAAGGCGTGCTGATGCCGACGCCTGTGATCTCCGTGTAATCCTCGTCAATAAACTCCACATTCTCCTTGACCACTTCTGGTGTCATGCCTGTAGAGGAACCGCACTTCATCTGGTTAACGGTGCCCTTCTGGTGCAGTTCCGGCGGGTAAAACCCCATTTCCTGGCTAAAAATCTTACGGATTTCACGGGCAATGAGACCGTTGTCCACGCCGATGGGGCAGGTTTGCGCACAGCGGCGGCAGAGGTTGCACCGGTAGGCCAGTTCTCCCAGACGTGCGACGGTCTTCCAGTTGAGGTTCATGTCGCCGTACCGCCATTTGGCGAAGGGCTCTTTTTTCACATATTGCTTGTAAATGCGGCGAAAGATTTCCGAACGGTAGTTCGGACGGTACATTTCGTTCGCACCGGACATCTCGTAAAGATGACAGGCTTCAGAACAGGAATTGCATTGCACGCAGTTGTCCATGCTGGTTTCCAGCATGGGCAGGCAGGTCCAGTTGTTTTCCTTGGTGAACAGCTTGCGCATGCCGCTGATAAACTTGTTCACCAGTTCTTCTTCCTCGGCCCGATTTTTAGGCCTGGGAATATTCAGCACGCACACGTCGTCCAGAATACAGGCGGTGCTCTCCTTCTGGTCTTTTGTGAAGGGCTTCCAGGGCATGGGCGCCACATCAATGGGCAGCTTGGGCAGATCGTTGATATCAATGCTGACCATCTGCCCTTCCACATTGGAAACATCAGCAATTTGTAACCTATCGTTTTTCATGGTGTGACTCCCTAATCTTTCTTGGGGGCTGCGGGATTGGTAGTGGCCACCTCGAGCCAAGTTCTGGCTTGGCCGTCACCCGTGATGTGCGAAGCTGCCCAAGTGGTCTTGTACTGTAGGATGTCAGGGATTATGCCCTGATTTTTTGTATCTTGGGCCGTGGGCGAATCCCCCCAGCGAATGTCGTGATACATCCAATACTTCATGACCAAATGCCCCATGTTAGTCACGGGAATGAGAATCATCAGCAGAAACCCCACCAGCAAGTGCAGGCAGAACAGCGTGCTGCCAAGGCAGGCGAAATGAAAGGTGAATAGATTGTGCATGAAATCACGGGCCATGGCGTAAAACGAAGGATTGGCCAGCCAGGCTAACATGCCCAGCACGCCAAAAACGACGAAGGCACCCAGGTTCAGATAGTGTTCCTTCGTGCTGTAGCGACGCAGCCCCTGGTCGGTGAGGCGGCGGTGGATAAGCGCGCAACCACCAACGATGATGCAAAAGTTGCCAGCCAGGCTGCAGGCGTTAAGCACATTGCCTATGACGGTCATCAACCAGCTGTCGGAAGAAAGCCCGAAAAGCTCAAGCACTGTACCGCCCAGCAGGATGATCACGCCGCCCATAAGCAGATACATGCCCAAATGGAAGGGATAGGTGCGTACCCACAGTTTCAGGTTATGCTCAAAGGTGGCGTGAAGGAAGAGCACCTCCTTGAAGATCCCCATGATATCTCCCATGTGCTCTATATGGCGCGGTTTTGTCCACCATTCCTTTTCTTCCATGAAACTGCCGCCGTAACCGGCCTTGGCTCCTTCGTGGGGCACGGGATACAATTCCCAGCGCACATGCAAAGGGCTTGCCTTGTAATAGGATTTGATCTTCAGCGCGGCCAGTGCCACGAAGCCAATTACCGCCAGATACGCGAGAAGATAAAATACTGTGGTCATGCTGCGAAACTCCCGTTGGTCAAAAATCCGCCTAATTTTCGGATGCGTCCGGCGCTGCCAACACCAGTCCGCCAGTGCAAGCCCGCCGAAACAGCATGTCTCCACCGCTGCATTCCTTGCCAGACCTCCTGCTCAGGTCAGGAATAGCCGCAACGCATGGTTAGTTGCAGGATACCGCAACTTATCCAGAAAGCAAAGTAAATTAAATATGATTAAAAAAATTTTATTTATTCCACACAATATTGCTATGTGCAGCCCCGCCATGAGCAGCCGGAACCTGCATATGCTCTTCTTTCAGTGAATCGTCCGGAATATCGTGAAAGCAACCTGAACAATGGCAAATAGGGATTTACAAAAGGCCCTGACTTGACCTAGTGTTGATTTGCCATGAAGAACATATTCGCCAAGATGTTCGACCGCCCCTTTGCCCGCCAAGATACGCTTCCATCGACGCTGGAGTTTACGCTGTCGGACGGAACAGTGCTGACGGCGGAAGTGCGCATTTCTCAAAGGGCACGACACATCCAAAGCAAGATTGACTATCGCGGCCACGCCACCCTTGTGTTGCCGGCAGATTGTTCAGTGCCTTTGCTGCGCAGCCACCTACCAGATATTCAGGAATCCTTTGAAATTGTCTGGAAAAAATACCGCACCATCCTCAAGCGCCAAGCCAACAGCTGCAGCCTGCCAGAGAGCATTGCTTTGCCGGCCGTCAACGAGACATTTCATATCAAGGTTACGACCGTGCAACCCCACGACAGGCTCCAGGACTGTAAAGAGGAAAATGTAATACGCCGCGTGCTGGTTCATGGCGCGGAAAAACACACCGTGCTTGTGGTGGAGAGCCCCGGCCAACTTCTGCTCATGCAGAGCAATGACAATCCGCGCCTCTGCGCACGTGCCCTACAGTGCTGGTGCCGCATCAAGGCTACCTGCTGCCTCCCGGCATTCCTGGAGCGCTTGGCCACAAAGGGTGGCTTTGTTATCAATAACGTGAGTGTACGCGACCAGCGTGGCCGCTGGGGAAGCTGTTCAACTCGTGGCAACAAGGGAGCGTCCGCTTCGGTAAACATCAGCCTCAACTGGCGTACCCTGCTGTTGCCGGTTCCCCTGCTGGAACACCTCTGCTGGCACGAACTCTGCCATCTGCGTCACATGGACCATTCTCCAGCGTATCATGAAGAATTGGCTCGATTCTCTCCTCATTGGACTCAGTATGAAAAGGCCCTTCAAAACGTCTGGCGCGACATGCCCTGGTGGGCTTTGCCGGAAAACGGACCAGCCACGCCACCCCGGCGTTGAGCTATGAAGACGCTCCATATTCTTTTTTTAAGCAGCAAAAAACAACACCTTACGCTTGAAGCTCCGCCACGGAATTGGCCTTCCCTGCCACGACCACGGTATCTCCCTTATGAAGCACAGTCATGGCCGGCGGAACAAAAATGAACGAGCGTTGCCCGGCCGGACGTATGCCCATCACCATGACGCTGAAACGTTTCATCAAATTGAGATCCACCAGAGTCTTGCCGTCCCATGCGTCCACACGCAACTCCTGAATGGCAATGCCCCCGTATTTGGGAATCAAGTCAAGCATTCCAGGATAGGTCAGTTGATGTGCCGCCATGACGGCGGCCTCTGTTTCCGGTACCGTAGCACGGTTCACGCGCAGGCGTTGCAATATTTTCCGGTGTTCCTCATTTGAGGCCTTGACCCAAATCTTTGGGCCACCCAATTCCTGAACATTGAGCGTGATATTGAGCGACTGCTCCACACTCTGCCCCACGCTGATAACCACCCAATCAAAATCCTGAACATGCAGGGAACGTAACGCGGCAATATTTGTGGCGTCTGCCTTATACACTGATTCCAGCACTTCCTCGGCGCGTTGCACGTGGTCCTCTGACATATCAATGCCGACCACGGTATGTCCTAGCGACACAAGTGTGGAAGCCATGCGCAAGCCAAACTTTCCCAATCCGATAATGCCTATTTCCAGCTTTTCCTCAGGCATAATTCCCCCAATGGTGGCTGATGCACCTCCTAGCCGATGGGCAACTGTGCCTCGGCCACGGAATAGGGCTTTTTGGCCTGCAAACTCTGTACGGCCATGAGCAGACTCAACATACCCATACGTCCGGCAAACATGCAAAACATCAATATGCCTTTGCCAGTGGCACTCAATGTGCAAGTCACGTTCAAAGACAAACCCACTGTTCCCAGCGCTGACAACGATTCAAACAGCAGACCTCCCTGAGGCTGCCGGGCCTGATCTGCAACAAAATCGCTTTCCGTGATGTTCAGAAGAAAAAGCGAAAGCGCGATGGTGATGGAATACAGAAAAAAAAGCGTCAAGGCACGCGAAACGTTTTCTGCGGGAACCCCCCTTCCTTCCAACACGATCTGTCTGTCTGCGCGAAACTGGGAGGCAATATAGCCCACCAGTACCCTGAAGGCCACCACCTTGATGCCGCCGGCACAGGAACCCGGTCCTCCCCCTATAAACATGAGAGACATAAGCACCAGAAGCGAGGCCTGACTGAACAACGTCACGTCCACAGTGGAAAAACCTGCCGTGCGAGCCGCTGCCGTGTGAAATAGCACGACGCCGGCCAGCTCCCACGCACTGTCAAATGACAAACGGGAACCCTCGCGCAAATACTCCAAAGAAAAAATGAGCACAAAGCCCACCACCACCAGCATAAGGCTCGTCTTGATAACAAGTCGGCGGAAACGACTCAGACGGCGTGATGGCGCCCCCAGCCTGCCTCCAGTGCATATGCCCAGAAACTCGCGCAGGACACCAAAGCCTATGGCTCCCAGAAAGACGCTGCCAGCAATGATAACATTGACCATAACATCGTCGTGCCAAGGCATAAGATTGGCCGAACAAAGTGAAAAGCCCGCATTGCAGAAGGCCGAAACCGCATGGAAGACGGCACTGAAAGGATAAAAGAACACCGGGTCATACCACCACAGAGCCAAGGCGGTGACTGTTTCAATGCCCAACACCAGCCCCAACACCTGCTTCAGAAAACCCGCAAGGCTGAAATCGCCCCACAACAGGGCCTGTCCCACGGCCTCGCGGCTGTTGAAAGGAACATGGTTTCGCCAAAGCAGAAAGACAAGACTGGTGTATGTCATGACACCAACCCCGCCCAGCTGGAAAAGACATAGCAACACAGCCTTGCCCAAGGGGCTAAGCACGGCGCTGATGTCTATCGGGGTCAGGCCGGTGACACAAACAGCCGACGTGGCGAGGAAGCAGGCGTCAATCAGACTGAGCTGAGCCCCATCACGGCAACTGGCAGGCAGGCTCAAGAGGACAGCACCGACGATGATAACCACCCCAAAGGACAGTACCGGCCATGTGAAGGGACTCAAAAATCTTTTACGCGGCATGTCTGTCTTATGCCGAACTCCACGCAGAAAGGCAAGCAGTGGATGGGACAAGAAATCCGCCGGGTGACGAACATTACTATCCAAGGCATTTACAGACGCCGCAATTCCACGTAGAGTGAAAGCGTGCTGGGGGAGCCGTCGGCAAACGCCGGACGGCTGAGAGTGGGCGCTGCCCAGACCCCATGAACCTGACGCAGTTCGCACTGCCGGAGGGAAGCCGCTGCCACAGTGCCCTTTCCGGCTCATGTGGTTTTTTTTACGCCCTGCGTCGCAAACCCGCGAGGCACTCGATGTCCCATTCCCTTCTTGCCCAAAACACAGCCCTGCGCGATCTGCTGACCGAACACGCCAACCGCCTGGCTCTCAGTGAGCAGATCGAGACAAAGGCCATCACCGCCGCCCTGGAAGCGGGCACCATGGTCCTGCTGGGCAATCCTGCACACGAGGGGCTTGAGCCCATTCTGATAGGTCAGCCCGCCGCCGTCAAGGTCAACGCCAATATTGGCACTTCGCCACTGTGCAACTGTCCGGATACGGAGGAGCGCAAGCTCAGGACCGCCCTGGATGCCGGGGCCGACACCGTCATGGATCTTTCCATCGCCGGAGATCTTGACGCCATCCGCACCGGCATGCTTAAGAAATGTCCTAAACCTCTGGGCACCGTTCCGCTCTATGCTGTGGGACAGCGCATTCTGGATGCGGACAGGGACATTGCCACCCTGCGCCCTGACGATCTCTTTGACGAAATTGCCAAGCAGGCGGAACAGGGTGTGGACTTTATCACCGTTCACTGCGGCCTTTCCCGTCGTGGAGCGGAACTGGCCGTAAAAGACAACCGCGCCCTGGGAATCGTCTCACGCGGTGGCTCCATGTTGGCCAAATGGATGCTGGAAAATGACCGGGAAAATCCGCTTCTGGAAAATTTTGACCGCCTGCTCGACATTTGCCGCCCCTACAATGTCACTCTTTCCTTGGGCGACGGCCTGAGACCCGGCGCCGGCGTGGATGCGGGCGACGCCGCGCAGTGGGAGGAGGTCATCAATCTCGGAAGGCTGGCCCGCCACGCCCTGGAACGCGGGGTGCAATGCATGATTGAAGGGCCGGGGCACGTCCCCCTGCATCAGGTTCGCACGCAGATTCAAGGCATCAAAAGACTAACCCACAACGCCCCGCTCTACGTGCTTGGCCCCCTGTGCTGTGACAGCGCCCTGGCTACGACCATATTGCCGGAGCCATTGGCGGCGCTCTTGGCGTCGAAGCCGGTGTGGATTTTCTCTGCTACCTTACCCCGGCTGAACACCTTACGCTTCCGACGGAAGAGGACGTTCGTGCTGGCGTCATGGCTTCCCGCGTGGCCGCCCATGTGGGCGAGATCGCTCTCGGCCGCCCAGCTGCGATACAACGCGAAACCGACATGAACACCGCACGCAAGTCTCTGGACTGGGAAGGCATGGCCAAATCCGCCCTTGACCCGACCACGATCGACAAACGCCGAGAGGCACATAAAAGCGAGGAAGTTTGCGCCATGTGCGGCAAATTCTGTTCTGTAAAGATGCTGCGCGAGGTTGACGCAAAAGCTTAGCCACAGAACA
>JAGAEE010000218.1 GCA_017613295.1 Desulfovibrio sp.
CAGACTCTGGATGCGGTACTTGACAGAATGAACATATTGGCATATAAATTCTTTGTTCAAGGTGATTGGTATCTACAACCAACGCCACATCCTGATGCGGAACGCCGTTCCTGCGGGGTGGCCTGAATGGGCCCCCTTTTTTTTGTCCCCATGAAAGGCGTTCAAAGCATCATCGAAATTGCCGGGACGTTTTCCCGTGCAAAGGACGTTCGCCCACAGCATGGACAACAACACCCTTAAAAATTGTGTCACGCGCCTTGCGGAGCCAGTGGTTTCTGCCCTGGGGCTTGTGATTTGGGGTGTCGAAATCGTTCCAGCCGGACGCACTGTGGTACGTCTTTTTGTGGACACACCTTGTGCCTCGGAGACCAACAGCGACGTTCAGAGGGACATTCCTGAAACCGCCGAGATCGATGCCATTCAGGACTGTCTCCAGAAAGGTCCTTCTTCGCCTCTCCATTCGGCTACCCTGGACCAGTGTGAAGAAATATCACGACATCTGGCTCTGGCTCTGGACGTGGAGGACTGCCTCACGGACGCCTATGTCCTTGAAGTCTCCACTCCCGGACTGTCACGTCAATTTTTTGATCTGTCGCAGATGGCACCATATACGGGTGATATGGTCGAAGCGCATCTGCACTCAACTGGTGTCACAGAAAGGGACAAAGCCGGCATGCCCTGCCGCAGGATACGAGGCATACTGCAGGCCATACAGAAAGACGCCTATATTCTTACTCCGGCGAGTGTTTCCCCTGAAGGGGATATCATGCCGGAAAAAGATGCCAAGCCGGTGCGCATTGCCTGGGAGGCAACGCGCAAGGTCAAACGCATGCATATATTCAAACAGCCGCAAAAACCGGGCAAAAGATCCCCAAACGTCGGAAAATCTGGCAGAAATAAACCTAGTGGCAGGCTTGCCAAAGGCTGACCCATGCTCTGCCGAGAGAATTTTCGTGTCCGAACAACGGCCTGACCGCCGTGTGCCCAACAGGTAACGCGCTTTTACCGCCGCCTTGTGCGACGGTCGGAGGAAACAATGAATCTTGAACTCAAAAAGGCCATTGACCAGATTAGTAAGGACAAGGGTCTTGACCGTAATATGCTCGTTACGACGCTGGAGGAAGCCGTGCGCACCTCTGTGCTGCGCCGCTTTAATGAAGATATGGATGTGGAAGTGACGTACAATGACGAAACGGGTGATATTGAGGTATACCAGTTCAAGATTGTCATGGAAGACGGTGATGTGGCCAATCCCGACACACAAATCGAGCTTTCTGAAGCGCTCAAGCATGATCCGTCTGTGCAGGTAGATGACGAAATGGGTTTCCGCGTGCGCGTTGAGGATCTTGGCCGCATTGCGGCACAATCGGCTAAACAGGTGATCATACAGCGTATGCGCGACGCCGAACAGGAGATTATCTATAACGAATACAAGGATCGTGTGGGAGAAATCGTTTCCGGTATTGTGCAAAGGCGTGACAAGGGGGGCTGGGTGGTCAATCTGGGACGTACCGAGGCCATTCTGCCACGAGATGAGCAAATACCTCGCGAGCACTACAAGCGTGGCGATCGCGTTCAGGCCATCATCCTAGAGGTACGTGCCGAAGGGCGAGGTCCACAGGTGGTCATCTCCCGTGCGCATCGGGACTATATGGCCGCACTGTTCCGTCGAGAAGTTCCCGAGGTCGACGATGGCGTGGTACAGTTTATGGGGGTGGCTCGCGATCCGGGTTCACGTGCCAAGGTGGCCGTTTTTTCTCGGGAACGGGACGTGGATCCCGTGGGTGCTTGTGTGGGCGTACGCGGTTCGCGCATTCAAAATATTGTGCAAGAATTGCACGGCGAGCGTATTGATATCGTCGTTTGGAGTCCCGATATCGCAACCTACGCCCGCAATGCGCTGGCTCCCGCTCTTGTCTCGCGTATTATCGTAGATGACGAGGAACATCTGCTGGAAGTCATTGTGCCTGACGACCAGCTGACCAACGCCATCGGTCGGAAAGGACAAAACGTTAAACTGGCGGCGCGTCTGCTTGGATGGAAGGTCGATATATTCACCGAAACCCGCTACAACGAAATCAATGCCATCGGGCATGGGCTTGAGCAGGTGGCAAGCGTTGCAGAAATTTCCATTGAGGCCATGCTGGCCGCCGGCTATTCTTCTCTGGACAAACTGCGTGAGGCATCGGACGAAGAATTGGCCGATAAGTTGACGATCAGCGCCAATCGCATTGCCGACCTGCGCTCGGCGATAAACTTTCTTGCTCCAGTAGTGGAAAAAGACCCCGATTCCTCAGCCGTGCGTAATGTCAAACCGGCCGGTGATGAAACTGAAACAATCAAGGCAGACGATGGAAAGGATAATGGGGATGCAAACGCCTGATCCTTGCGCAGCCGCTAGAGGCGGAAACAGGGAGCCAGTGCGCATGTGCGTCATCTGCCGTCGTCGTTTCCCCAAAGAATGTTTGCATCGCCATGTGTTAACGGCAGAAGGAATGCTGATCATAGACGTTGGGAAAAACAGACCGGGTAGGGGCTGGTACGTGTGTTCCGATCTTGTCTGCGCGGCTAAATTTGCAAAATACAAGCCCGGAGCACGGCGCAAGGGGGGGAGATCATGAGTGAAGACAAAATCAAGATCAAGGAGCTGGGAGCAGAACTCTCTCTGGAGCCCAGAGATGTGCTGCAAGCCGCACAGAACCTAGGCATGCCGGTAAAAACAGCCCAAGGTTCTGTAACCCTGGAGGAAGCCACCCGTTTGCGCGAGCATTTCGCCATGTCGAAGCAGGCTAAAGATGATCGTGCCTCAAGGCCAAGCGTTATCGTTCGTCGCCGCCGAAAAGAGCCGCAACCACAGCAAAATCAGGGAGTGACTGCATCTGAATCCTCTGCAGGAAAAGTGCCTCACGATCAACCCTCAGAAGCAAAGACAGAAATGCCAAAGGTCCGAGTGATCAAACCAGCCGCAGACGTCGCTGCGCGTATCATTCATCGCCCCTCCGTGAATGAAAATCCGACGGCAGCACCAACTGAGCCTGTTGCCATGACGCAAAAAGAGATTGAAAATTCTGTCAAAGCTCCAGAAATATCGTCTGCAACAGAGAAGGAAGTTGTCACACCCTCACCGATCGCGCCGGCTCAACCCACCGTGTCACAGGATCCTTCCATCTACGAAACATCAGCACAGAAAAAAATCGCTCAGGAAAGCCCAACACAGGAAAAAGCCGCCAGACCCACGCGTTTGGCCGCTCCAGACGCTTCGGCAGAGCCAGAGGGGTCTTCCGCTCCCACTCTTCCGGTGCGCCAAATGGAACCGCGCCAACAATCTTTGAAAGAGGACGATGAAATATTCAACGAGGAAGACTCCCTCGACGATGTCCCCTCAGTTCAAACAAAAACCGGTGCCACTGCTCCACAGGTGCGTATTATTTCGCGACCTACTCCAGACGCCTCGCCGAACACAAGAGCTCCTCGCCGAAATGACAGTCGGACAGCAACACCACGGGACGGAGCTGGACGTCCACCAAAATCCGGAAATTCGCGCTCCGGTGGTGGAAGATCTTTCTCTGGCGGCCGCGCTGGAGCTTCTGCGGGCTACGGTCAGCCACCTGCGCCTTCTCTTGCCGACAGCCGTGAAGGCCAGAGCAAGAAAAAACGTAATAAGGGACGCCGCACAGTAGACTTCCAATTGGGTGATTTCGGACGTCATGGACTTGATGACGATGACAACGTGCGCATGAATCGCAGCAATAAGGGACGTCGCAAGCCGAACAAACCGGCCCCAGCTCCACAGACGACCCAGCCTATCAAGGCAATCAAGCGCAAAATCCGCATCACCGAGGCCATCCGCGTGGCAGACATGGCACACCAGATGGGCCTGAAGGCCAATGAAATCATCAAAGTGCTTTTCAACTTGGGGGTCATGGCCACCATCAATCAGGCCCTGGATATCGATACCGCCACCCTGGTGGCCGCCGAATTTGAATATGAAGTGGAAAAGGTGGGCTTTTCAGAAGATGACTATCTTCTCCCCAAGGAGGTGGATGCTCCAGAAAGCCTCAAACCGCGCCCCCCTGTTGTAACCATTATGGGACATGTGGATCATGGCAAAACGTCTCTTCTTGACGCCATTCGAAAGTCCAATGTGACCAGCGGCGAGGCTGGTGGCATCACCCAGCATATAGGTGCCTATCATGTAAAAACTAAGCGGGGCGAAATTGTCTTTCTGGATACCCCAGGACATGAGGCCTTTACCGCCATGCGGGCTCGTGGTGCCCAGGTGACGGATTTGGTCATCCTTGTGGTGGCCGCCGACGATGGCGTGATGGAACAAACCCGAGAGGCCATCAACCATTCTCGTGCAGCAGGCGTTCCCATTATGGTGGCTGTGAACAAAATGGACAAACCCGGTGCTGACCCTGACCGGGTTCTGCGTGAATTGGCCGAACTGGGACTACAGGCCGAAGATTGGGGCGGTGATACCATTGTAGCCAAGGTTTCTGCCAAAACGCGTATGGGCCTGGACGAACTGCTGGAAATGGTGGCCCTTCAGTCGGAAATCATGGAACTCAAGGCAAATCCAGATAAGTCGGCTCGCGGGCACATCATTGAAGCCAAACTTGACAAGGGACGGGGCCCCGTGGCCACCGTGCTTATTCAGGAAGGGACCCTGCATCAGGGCGACAACTTTGTTTGTGGCACATTTTCTGGCAGAGCGCGCGCACTGGTGAACGATCAGGGGAAAAAGGTCAAAGAGGCCGGACCTTCACTGCCTGTCGAAGTACAGGGCTTTGAAGGCGTGCCAGAAGCCGGCGAGGAGTTCTTTGTTGTGGAGGACGAAAAGGTCGCCCGCCGCATCGCCGACGCCAGAATGTCCAAGCAACGCGAACGTGAACTGGCGGCCGAGTCTCGTGTCACTCTGGAAACATGGTCACAGCGACTTGCCGAGCAGGAGACCCTCACGCTCAATCTTTTGATCAAGGCCGACGTGCAGGGCAGTCTTGAAGCTATTACCGAGGCTCTCAACAAACTGAGCACAGAAAAAGTCCGCATCAGCATTGTTCATGGAGGCACCGGCGCCATCTCGGAATCCGACATTCTTCTGGCTTCGGCCTCGCAGGCTATCATCATCGGTTTCAATGTGCGTCCCACATCCAGAATCAAAGAAGTGGCCGATCACGAAAATGTGGATATTCGTTTTTACGACATCATCTACAAACTGGTGGACGACATCAAGAGTGCCATGGCCGGCATGCTTGCACCCGTGCAACGAGAGGTGTACCTTGGTCAGGTGGAAGTGCGTGAGACCTTCAATGTCCCCAAGGTGGGGCTCATTGCCGGTTCCTACGTGGCAGACGGCAAGATCGTACGCAATGCCGGAGTGCGGCTTTTGCGCGAAGGTATTGTGGTTTACACCGGCAAGATCGCTTCACTCAAGCGTTTCAAGGACGATGTCAGGGAAGTTGTTAAGGGGAACGAATGTGGCGTTGGCTTGGAAAACTTCAACGATATCAAGATTGGTGATATTATAGAGGCTTTTGAAACCGTTGAAGAGGCTGCAACGCTGTAATCAGCGACCGCCATTGACGACAGAGTGCCCAGAAATCATTGGACTATGGACGGATAAGTCATGGGAATGTTTCTGGCGGTATTGACGGTTGAATTCAACCTGGACGGCAATGACAACCTCAAGGCAAAAAGACGCGTTGCCAACAGTCTCAAGCAAAAGGTCAGAAATAAATTCAATGTGGCCATTGCTGAAGTCGGCACAGAAGACTGCCTGACACGGTTACGCCTTGCCATCGCCTCCATCTCGAACAACGAGGGCCATCTGCGCAGCCGGCTGGACAAGTGTACACTGATGATGGAGGCTATTTGCTCCGAGGAAATGGTGGAAAGTCAGGTGGAAATCTATGCCGCTGAATGAATTCATCCCCTTACGTTATCGAGATGGGGCACGCCGTATGGCTCTTGCCCTGCAGCATATGGACAGGGTTCTCATAGCCGCCCATGCCCATCCCGATGGAGACGCCCTGGGTTCCGTGGCTGCCGCCGGATATCTGTTACGTTGCCTTGGCAAAAATTTCTTTTTGTATGTGACGCCACGGGTGCCGCACGACTTGTCCTTTATGCCTCTACCGGGCATCCAGCTGTCGGCCTTGGATCGTCTACCCTTTACTCACCGTTCGGCGTTGCTGCTGGATTGTGGGGAACCCCACCGTCTCGGACAGGACCTGGCCAAATGCTTGCCGCAATGGGTAACCGTGAATATAGACCACCATCCTGGCGGCAATGGTATGGGCTCAATGGACAATTGGATAGAACCTGAGGCCGCAGCCACGGCACAGTTGATAGCCTACGTGGCTCTGGAGGCTGGCATTCCTCTGGAAGGGGAGCTCGCCACGGCCATTGCGTTGGGTCTTGTTACCGATACCGGTGGTTTTCGCCATGGGAACACCACACCTGATATGCTGCGACTCACGGCCCTGCTGGTGGAGAATGGCTGCCACCTTGCCGCACTGCGAGACCAGCTTGACAACAACTGGACATTGGAGCGCATGCGCCTTTGGGGCCTTCTGATGTCACGTGTGACCGTACGGCGACAGAATACCATAGCCTTCTGCTCAGTTTCCCTGAAGGATTTGACTGTATCCAAAGCCACAAAGGAGGATCTTGAAGGTTTTGTGGAACACATGCGCAAATTGCGTGATGTCAGAGCTGCGGCACTTTTGCGTGAAGACGCCCCCGGATGCTGCAAATTCAGCCTTCGATCCTCTGGAAGTGTGGATGTGCGCCAGGCTGCTGCGACTCTGGGCGGTGGCGGACACCGCAATGCCGCAGGAGGAACCCTGCACATGAGCATGCATGAGGCCGAAGAATCACTGACAACTGCCCTTTCGCAAGCACTGGAAAGCGGGGGATACTGACTGTATGTCGACATTGGCACCGCTCACTTCTGACGCAAAACGTCACAATATTTTGCCGCAACTGAACGGTGTGATAGTGCTCAATAAACCGTCCGGCCCATCATCTGCACGCTGCCTCACAATGCTCAAACACATGGGACAAAAGAAAATTGGGCATGCTGGCACACTGGACCCGATGGCCTCGGGAGTACTACTGGTATTACTTGGTCAGGCTACAAAGCTTTCAGGTCATTTGATGGCCGATGGCGGCAAGGTATACAGTGGCGTCATTCGGCTGGGCATGACAACAACTACCTGGGACACCGAGGGTGAAGTGACTTCCAAGTCGGCTTGGGAGCATGTATGTACTGAAGATGTCTGTCACGCCATTGCTGCCTGGTGCGAACTCTCGGAGCAGCCAGTGCCACCCTATTCGGCAGCCAAACAACAGGGACAACCGCTATACAGGCTGGCTCGCAAGGGCATGGTAGTAACACCGAGGTTCAAATCCTTAAAAATTTCACGGGCTGACACGCTGGATGTGCGTCTGCCCTACGTACGCTTTCGGGTCGCTTGCAGTTCCGGCACCTACGTACGCTCCCTGGCCCACAGCTTGGGGATGCGCTTGGGGTGCGGAGCCGTGCTCACGGAGCTGACCCGGGAGTACAGTCACCCCTTTGGTCTGGATGAGGCCTGTACCCTATCGGAAATCGTCGCAGAGCCAAGCATCCTTGTGTCACGCGTTCGTTCCATTGACGAGGCACTGCCACGCTGGAACAAGGTCGCGGTATCACATGATGAGGCTCGACGCCTGCGCCATGGCATGTCTATTTCCTGTCATGCCATGGGCGACTCGAAGCCCTCTGCTGTCGATGAAGATTGCGCCCTGCTTTTGGATGAGGGTAAGCCTCTGGCCTTGGCACGACGGGAGAACACGCCTGCCGGCCCCTGCTGGACAATAATCCGGGGACTGTGGAGTCAACCCTAATCGTAAGGAGTTATTGCTGTGGTCATGAATGCCAATGACAAAAAGACGGTTATTGAAGCGCACGCCAAACATCCCGGAGACACCGGATCCCCAGAAGTGCAGGTAGCGCTTCTTACTGCGCGAATTGAAGGTCTGACAGATCATTTCAGAGAGCATAAAAAAGATTTTCATTCACGTACAGGTCTGCTCAAACTTGTAGGACGTCGTCGTAATATTTTGAATTATTTAAAGAAAAAAGACATTCAACGTTATCGTTCGTTGATCGAAAAACTCGGTTTGCGCAAGTAAGCCCGGAATGGCAAGGGGGAGTCATGACTCCCCCTTTATTTCAGCAATCCAATGCCCGTCCGGGCACAAACTGCGTAATGAAGGGGGGTCCGGAAAAATCAGGCAAGGTCAGAGCCCTTGCCCGCTTTTGCCGGAAGCCCCTTCGGCAGACACAAAGGAATTATATGTACCAAGACATTTTTACACCTGCCCGAATCACGGCAAATGTGGGAGGCAGAGAAATCATTTTGGAAACCGGTCGCCTGGCCAATCAGGCCCAGGGGGCCGTCTGGGTTCAGTGCGGTGGAACTGTGGTTCTAGTGACCGTCTGTGCCCAGGAGCTGGATTCCGACAAAGGATTTTTCCCCCTGACGGTCGAATACAGCGAAAGGATGTACGCGGCAGGCCGCATCCCTGGTAATTTCTTCCGTCGTGAGATCGGTCGTCCCTCTGAACGCGAGACTCTGGTTTCACGCCTTATTGATCGTCCCATCCGTCCGCTCTTTCCCAAGAAAGGCCTAAACATGGAAGTGCAGGTATTAGCTAACGTCATATCGGCCGATCAGGAAAACGAATCTGACGTTCTCGCGCTGACCGGTGCTTCGGCGGCTGTCATGCTCTCACCCCTCCCATTTGCTGGCCCCGTCGCTGGCGGTCGCGTAGGACGCATTGATGGTCAATTTGTTCTCAATCCTTCTTACGCACAAATGTCACATAGTGACCTGAATCTTGTGTTCGCGGCGTCCTCCGATGCCCTGACCATGGTCGAAGGGGACGCGCTTTTTGTACCGGAAGATGTAATTATTGATGCCCTAGAATGGGGTCGGCAACAAATTCAACCTCTTGTAGAAATTCAAAATTCTCTGCGTGAACTCGCGGGCAAAGCCAAAATGCCCTTTGAACCTGTCGACGACGACCCAGTTCTTGTGGCTCAGGTTCAGGAATTAGCCGAGGCTGCCGGTCTCGATGCTGCCCTTCGTATTCCTGAAAAATTGGCACGGAAGGATGCGCGCGCTGCCGTCAAAAACACCGTCATGGAACACCTTGCCAACGATCCGGCATGGGCCGAAAATGGAGAGGCGCTCAAGGCCGTTCCGGATATACTGGCCGATCAGGAAAAACGCCTCGTTCGTTCCCGTATCCTTAATGAAGGGACACGCATAGACGGACGTGATACAAAAACTGTTCGCCCCATCCAGATACAAACAGGCGTATTACCGCGAACCCATGGTTCGGCCATATTCCGTCGTGGTGAAACCAAAGCACTGGCAGTGACTACCCTGGGAGCTTCCAGCGATGAACAGCGTACCGACGGTCTTAATGGAGATGTGGTTCGACGTTTCATGTTGCACTACAACTTCCCGCCATTCAGCGTTGGCGAGGTCAAGGCCGTACGCCTGTCACGTCGTGAGATAGGGCACGGCGCTCTGGCAGAAAAATCTCTGCGTCCCGTCATTCCCTCAGACGATGATTTTCCTTTCACCGTTCGTGTTGTTTCAGAAACCGTGGAATCCAACGGTTCTTCCTCCATGGCGGCTGTGTGCGGTGGTACACTTTCTCTTATGGATGCCGGTGTTCCCGTCAAGGCTCCAGTTGCCGGAGTAGCCATGGGTCTTATCAAAGATGGGGACAGGTTTGTGGTACTCACAGATATTCTGGGAGACGAAGACGCCCTAGGCGATATGGATTTCAAGATCGCAGGAACGGCTGATGGCATCACTGGCATACAGATGGATATCAAAATCACCGGCCTGACAACGGAAATCATGCGCAGAGCCATGCAACAGGCTCATGATGGGCGACTGCACATACTTTCCGAAATGATTAAGGCCATAGGCGAGCCACGGAAAGAACTTTCACGCTATGCCCCCCAACATGCCGAGCTATTTGTCAATCCTGACATCATACGTCTTATCATCGGGCCCGGAGGAAAGAACATCAAGGCCATCACCACGGCAACAGGAGCTTCAGTAGATATAGATGATTCCGGGCGTATTTCCATTTTTGCCCCTTCAGCCGAAGCTCTTGAAAAAGCCAGAGAAATGGTTTCGTACTATGACCAGCGACCTGAAGTCGGCAAAAATTATTTGGCAAAAGTTCGCAAGATTATGGAAATCGGGGCCATTGTGGAAGTGTTACCCAATGTGGAAGCCCTGGTCCATGTTTCACAGCTTGACGTGACCCGCGTGGCGCAACCAGGTGATGTGGCTCATCTTGGCGAAGACATGCTTGTCAAGGTCATTGAAATCAACGGTGATCGAATTCGCGCAAGCCGGAAGGCCGTATTGCTTGAAGAACAGGGACATCCTTGGAATCCAGAGGAGACATCTCGTCCGAACCGTAGCGAGAAGAACGAAAGACGTGGCCGCAACGACAGAAATGCCCGTGGTGACCGCAATGACAAGGGAAGAAGGTAATCCGCCTTTCGCGAAGCCAAAGTGTACGAAAGGTCACTCGGCCCCAAATATGACCGAGTGGCCTTTATGACAAAGGATTTTGCCATGAGAAAGAATCCGAATAAAGATGCGTCATCAGACGCTGCTCCTGAAGAGCCCAAGGAAGAATGGGTGCGCGTTGACGAACACGGGAACCCCCTGGAAGACCAAAATCCTTCTGCGGAAGAAGTTCTGGCCAAACAAATTGCCGCAAACCGGACGCATGCAGAGGCACTGGGCGATGTCTGGGCAGTGATCACCGGCCAAGTACCATCACCCAATCTTATCGGACAGGTAGTTGCTACCGTGATTCATGAGGGCGGCACACGTCCCTCCTGGCAATGGACAAGCTCCGATAAGGATTACGTTCTTCTTGCATGGCCTGAGGATCAGCCGATACGCGCCTCCGTTTTAATGACAGGAGACAAGGGCGGCAAACTTGTCCCTGTGAGCTCTGCTCCCCTCTTGGAAGGATTACCCAATGATCTAACGGTGGAAGATGTACACCCGTGGGCCAATGCCGTAGACGCCGATGTCGCGGTGAACATGATCGACGGCAAAAATCCCATGTGGTTCTATGATCCTCTGTATTCTAGAGATAGGAATGACATTACTCCTGGCATTACCCATACTTTTTTGCTGTCAGCTCTAGCCCTGGCCATGCGGAAGACCGTTCTCGACGAGGTCACCATCTCGCAGGGACCAGCTTGGGAAGTACATGCTCAGGCGTGGCTGGCCGACAATCCTGACAAAAAACGTGTTGATGTGCCACCTCTGAAAATTAATGTACATAATAAGCATCTCATTATGCCAGGAAGACACTTCTGTGAATATCAAATACGCGGTGTTGTAGAAAAGCTTGAAGCGTGTCAACTGGATAAA
>JAGAEE010000219.1 GCA_017613295.1 Desulfovibrio sp.
CCGGCGCAAAAATGCGAGAACCGGGCGGCGGCGGCGCCGCCAACCCCGTCAGGTCCGAAAGGAAGCAGCGGCAACAGACGTTGTCGGGTGTCCGGCCCACAAAAAGCCGTAACGGTATACCCGTTGCGGCTTTTTGTGGATGTGTTTCCGGCATTTTTGAAGTGAGTGAACATGTACAAACGGTCTGGAACAACACCACTGTATCCCGTTTTCCTCTCACTGCGAGGGCTGCATTGCGTGATAGCAGGGTTGGGGCATGTGGGGCAGCGCAAGCTAGAAGGATTGCTCGCCTGCGACCCGGCTGGGGTACTGGCTCTTGACATCGCCCCTCCGACCCCAGAAGCCGTCAAACTTCTCGAGGATCCAAGGGTACATTTTGCCTGTCGTCCTCTTAGCTCAAGCGATCTTCGACATTGCGTTCTGGCCTTTGCCGCGACGAACGACGCAGCAGAAAATGCCCGAATCATAGCGCTCTGTGCTGAACACGGCGTACTCTGTTGCAGTGTGACTTCTCCGCAAGAGGCAAACTTTCACGTTCCGGCCGTAGCCCGTTGTGACTCACTGGCAGCGGCCATTTCCACCTCTGGCGCCAGCCCAGCCCTTGCACGTCGATGGAAAAGCGAGCTGCAAGACTGGCTTGCCCCACGCTCACGCATGGCGAAACTTATGGGACGAATTCGTCCCCTCGTTCTTGCCCTGAACCACACGACGGAATATAATACGCACCTGTTTCGCACCTTGGCGACCTCACCTCTGCAAGATCGGCTGGCAAAAGCCGACTGGAATGCCTGCGAACTTTTGCTGCGCAAGATATTGCCTCCAGATCTGCATGACAACCTCGCGGAGTTGCTCCATGATCTCCCCTGATCTTTCCACAGGTGTTGCGCTCGCTCTGTACAGCGGTGCCGTCATTACGGGCATTTTTGGCATGCTTGCCCGGCGTCTCTTCTGGAGCAGATGTGGCTGCATTCTGGCTTTTAGCGCTTTCGCTTTCCAAACCTTGACCCTTGCGCTGGGCTTTCACAAGGCCCTGCCTGGTGGCTTGACTGCCGGTGCCTATTTTCAACTCATGGCCTGGTTTGTAGTACTCTGTGCCCTCATTGCCCTGGTCAAGTTACGACAGCCCTCCACCCTGATCTTCGCCGCGACACTCGGACTCATGCTTTTTGTCATGTCCACCCCCTATCTCACTGCTGTCGTACGACTTCCGGAAACCCTCTCCACGGCATTCTACGCATTGCACATTGGCACGCTTTTTCTGAGTCTAGCGCTTATGGCGCTGGCCTTTGCCGCCGGAGGTCTTTTTCTTTTTCTTGAGAACCGAATCAAGAGCAAACGAAGCGTCAAAGGCTTCTGGCAAGACATGCCGGCACTCTCCCTTCTGGACAGAATCAATGCCTTCACCGTCATTGCCGGATACCCACTGTACACCCTGGGTATTCTTTCAGGACTTGTTTGGGCAAGGCCAGTTTATGGTGTTTCCATGACGGGCGACCCCAAAGAAATAGTCAGCATTGTCATCTGGCTGCTTTTTTCCATTCTCTTCCACAACCGCCTCACTCGAGGTTGGAGAGGCAGAAAACCCGCTCAGGTTGCCGTTGGCATCTTCCTTCTCTGCCTCTTTTCCATTTTTGTAGTGAACACTTTTATGAACACGCATCACGCCTTCATCAGAAATTGAGCCACTGTCATGGATTGCGATATCGTACTTGTTGGCCTCAACCACCGCAGTGCCGGTGTGGATGTTCGCGAACGTTTTGCCCTGACCGAACACTGCGATCCAGAACACTGGGCTGTGCCCTGCACAGGCCCCATTCGGGAAAGCGTCATTCTTTCCACCTGTAACAGAGTTGAATTACTGGCTGCCGGCAAGGGGGACGTGGCAGGACAAATGCAACGCGACTGGGCCCAAGCCCGCCATGCCACACCTGCAGAACTGGCCCCTTACGTGTATGTGTACAAAAATCGGGAAGCCATACGGCATCTTTTTTCTGTCGCCTCCAGTCTGGACTCCATGGTGATTGGTGAACCCCAAATTCTCGGTCAGCTCAAAACAGCTTATCGCAAGGCTGTGAGCAGTCACAGCACGGGTGCCATCCTTAACCGTCTGCTGCACAAGGCATTTTCCGTCGCAAAGCGTGTGCGTACGGAGACCTCCGTAGCGTCAAGCGCCGTTTCCATCAGCTATGCCGCCGTTGAACTGGCCAAACGCATTTTTGGGGACATGCATGCCCACAATGCCATGCTTGTAGGGGCAGGTGAGATGGCAGAACTTGCGGCAAAGCATCTCCTTCAGGCAGGGATCTCTGAGATACTGGTGGCCAACCGAACGTTTTCCCGAGGTCAGGATCTGGCACGCCAGTTTTCCGGACGCGTCATCCCCTTTGAAAAAATGACCGCGTATCTGACAGAAGTAGACATCATCATCACCTCCACGGCCGCACAGGAATCCCTCATCAGGGCTCGCGATATCAGGACAGTGTTAAAAATCAGAAAAAATCGTCCCATGTTTTTTATTGACATCGCCGTCCCCCGCAATATCGATCCAGACGTCAATGGACTTGATAACGTTTACCTGTACGACATTGACGACCTCAGGGAAGTTGTGGAAGAGAATCAGGCCATTCGACGGGATGAAGCTTTAAAGGCAAACGACATAGTCAATGAGGAAGTGGAACACTTTACCGCCTGGCTTACCAGCCTGGACGTGCAGCCCACCATTGTCGATCTCATACACCGCAGCGAGGAAATTGGACACAAAGAACTGGAAAAAACCCTCAAACGACTTGGACATGTTGATGAGGCAACACACGAGGCACTTGAAGCTCTGGTGGGGGCAATGGTGAAAAAATTGAATCACGACCCCATCATGTTTCTCAAGAACGACGGCATGGCGCAAGAAGGCAATACCCAAAGGATCAGCCTTGTGCGGCGCATATTCAATTTGGACGCCACTGGCAGCCATCTCAAGGAGCTGTGATGCGCTGGTACGGAATTGACGATCTCAGTCACAAAGATACGGAAAAAATAGCGGCCACACTTAAAGAAATGGGGTTGGAATCCAGCCTGAACGGCCTGTACTGGCTTCCCGTGCCCGCACACATGCTTTCGTGCGTTCAGACAGAGCATAAGGAAACATGTGGGCCTCACGTCATGGGCCTGGAGCTTGAAGACTCATGGCTCAGGCTGGAGCTGTTGGTACGCGCCAGAAGCCGCCTGCGCTGCGAGTGTGTCCAATATGCCAGCCATGAGCTTCGCGACCATATGATCGACTGGCTGGAGAATTTTCTGCAAGAACTTCACATCCACCCGGCCTGAACACACAAACAGCGTCGTATGACTGCGGCAGGGCGTGGACAGGACATGCAACTATCCCTTCCAGGACGCTATTCTCCAGCAGCTTTTCGTCTGCTGCGCTTGGTCGAGCATTTCTGCCTTGAACAGCTTTCCTTGCCACATGGCTCGCACCTCTTGCTGGGAGTTTCAGGAGGGGCGGATTCCACCGCTCTGGCGTTGATTATGCGCCTGCTCTCACCACGCCTTGGATTAACCCTTCACGCCTTGAGCATCAATCACGGGTTACGGCCCGAAGCCGGGAAGGACGCCTCCATTGCGCAGGAAATCTGCAACGGATTGGACATTCCATGCCTCATCCGCCGAGTTGATGTGCGCCGCTTCGCCGATGAGCACCGTATGGGCCTTGAAGATGCCGGCCGGAGGCTACGATACGCCCTACTGGAACAGGAACGACTTGCCTGCGGGGCAGAGTTTATAGCACTTGGACATCACGCCGGGGATGTGAGCGAGGATGTGCTGTTGCGTCTGGTACGCGGTACGGGATGGCCCGCACTCGGCGGCATGTCGGCACATGACAGCAGGCGACACCTCATACGTCCTCTGCTTATTACCTGCCCTGCTGACCTGCGTGCTTTGCTGCGGGAATGCGGCCTCATCTGGCGCGAGGACAGCAGCAATGCCGACCCGCATTTTACCCGCAATCGTCTGCGCAATACGGTGCTTCCCCTCCTTAAAAGAGAAAACCCCCAATTGGAGCGCTCGCTGACTCATCTATGGCAGCTGGCCCGGCTAGACGAGGAATTCTGGAATGCCCAGCTGGACATGGCTCTTGCTACCTGCCCCTGGCAAAAGGACGCGTCGGGGATTCTCTTGCCTGCTGCCCTGCTTAACACTCTGCCACCGGCAGCACGCCTTCGTCTCTATATGCGTGCCATTCATGATCTGTTACAGCAAAACCCTGCCATCACTCCTCACACAGGTCAGGCCCGAGCCAGCACCTTACTGAATCTGGATACGGCGCTGCAACAAAAACGTGGCAATACCCATTTTCAGTTACCCGGTTTTCTTGAAGCTCATCTGACGCAAGGGGCCATTCACTTTCGTCTTCTGCACAAAAATACGTAGTATCGTTTCAAAGTCAAATACGTTTCTTCCGATGTAGTATTTCTCTCCATAAGATGAATAGTCACGCTGGCAGACATGACCAGCCACAAAACGCTTGCCACCGGCCTTTGCCCTGCTGTACATTGCGCTGTTACGTGAATTTTCCAGACGGGAGGCGTACATGGACGTATTGTACGGTTTTTTGGAACAGGTGAGTGATTTCGTGTGGGGACCGGTCATGCTGGTCATGCTTCTGGGCACAGGGCTATACCTGACCCTGGGCTTGCATTTTTTTTCCTTCAGAAACTGGATAACGGCCTACCGCTGTCTCTGGGCCGGACGCTATAACCAGTCGGCCAGTGGCGAGGTTTCACCCTGGAACGCCCTGATGACCGCCCTTGCCGCCGACATTGGCACCGGCAACATTGTAGGTGTGGCCACGGCCATTGCCGTTGGTGGTCCGGGCGCTCTCTTCTGGATGTGGGTCACAGCTCTTGTGGGCATGATGACCAAGTTT
The DNA here is from genome assembly GCA_017613295.1 of Desulfovibrio sp. GTDB lineage: Bacteria > Desulfobacterota > Desulfovibrionia > Desulfovibrionales > Desulfovibrionaceae > Desulfovibrio. The sequence continues at coordinate 4,919 of JAGAEE010000219.1, forward strand.
TCTGAAGTGCTGCTCTCCGTGCATTTTCGTGAGCGCACGCCTGCCGGAAACTGGGTTGGCGGGGCCATGTATTTTATCAAGAACGGCCTTGGCCCCAACTGGAAATGGCTGGCCACCTGCTTTGCCGTGTTTGGCATGATTGCCTGTTTCGGCATCGGCGCCATGGTTCAGTCCAACGCCATCAGCGTGAACATGGAGAAAACCGTGGGCTTGTCCAATGGGGTCACGGCCCTGCTGCTGCTCGTCTTTTCCGGTCTGGTGCTGATCGGCGGCGTGAAGCGCGTGGGGGCCGTGGCAGGACGCCTGGTGCCTTTCATGGCGGCCATTTATGTATTCATGTGCCTCATCATCATCTGTCTGAATTTCACGCGCATTCCCGCCATCGTGTGGTGGGTGATCAGTGACGCCTTCACGCCCACAGCCGCCCAGGGTGGTTTTGCCGGGGCATCGGTCATGTTGGCCATACGCATGGGCATGGCCAGGGGCATTTTCTCCAATGAGGCCGGGCTTGGCTCCGCTCCCATGGCCCACGCGGCCTCCACGGCAGAGTCTCCTCTGGTGCAGGCCAGCATAGGCATGCTGGACGTGTTCATTGACACCATTATCATCTGCTCCATGACAGGCTTTGTCATCCTCATTTCCCTGACGCCCGAAGGCCAGCCCCTGTGGAGTTCGGGTCTCAACGGCGGTCTGCTCACAGCTGCGGCCTTCAAGTCCACCTTGTCGAGTTTCGGTGAATACGGTGTCACCTTCTGCCTGGCGCTCTTCGCCTTCACCACTTCTCTCGGCTGGTGCGTCTACGGCGAGCGCTGCGTCATCTATCTCTTTGGTGACAAGGGGCAAAAGCCCTTCCGTGTCGTCTTTGTGTGTGCCATTGCCCTGGGCGCCGTACTCAAGCTTGATCTGGTCTGGCTGCTCTCCGATATCGGCAACGCGCTCATGGCCTTTCCCAACATTCTGGGCATTCTGCTGCTGAGCCCCGTGCTCTTCCAGATCGTTCGGGAAGAAGTCAACAAGGATCCGCGCTTCGTGCTGTAAACCCTACCCCTTTTACGACAAAAGACCCCGACGCTTTGGCGTCGGGGTCTTGTCGTCATGAAAGCGCTTTGCCTCTGCCCCTACGGCAAAGGGGGCAAAACATTGAGGCCATAAAAATGTGAAGCCTGCTCTGCCGTGGGCAGACGTTCGGCTGTCTTGGAAAAAAGGAACCATTGCTGGCCCGCAGGATGCCAAAAGTGGATGTGGCGGGCGTGAAGCCCCACCTCAGCGGCAAAAGCGCACACGGTTTCCTGCCTGTAGGCCGCAAGAACCTTCTGCCCGTTGGGAAGGCTGTCAAAATAAAACCAGCCAGATCGCTCTTCATCGCTGTTGTCTAGAAAAAACGTGGCTAGGATCAGCCCCTCCGGACTGATCGCACCCGCCAGTGACGCAAAGAGACGGCGCATGAGATCCTTGCCGGTATGGGTAAAGATGGACTGGGCCACAATCATGTGAAAAGGAACGTCGAAAGGCACGCTGAAGTCGTTCACGGCGGCAAAATGCGGAGCCTTGAGGGTGATCATATCCGCCCCCAGTTCCTGCTGGACTGCCTGGTCTACAAGCCATTGATTGGGTTCGACGCCGTAATAGTGCCCCGCTCGCAGGTAGGGAATGAAAAAACGCCCGCCGCGCAGGGATCCGCAGCCAAAATCCAGCAGCAGGTGCTGCTCTCGGAGTCCGCAGGAAACGCTGAGGGCAAACTGTGAAGCGCCGATGATATCATACAGGCTGCCCGGCCCCACATAGGTTCTGTAGGCGGCTTTTTCCATATCCATATCAGACCGCCCCTATTGCCCACGAATCCAGTACGTCTCAAAGCCATCTTCCAGCCAGCCGTCGCGGACGTTGATGAAGCCAGCCTCCTTGAACAGGGTGCGGTATTCGTCCTGCGTTCTCCGCCAGCCCCAGAACTGCTGTCGACGAATGCCCAGATAGTGCAGCACGGCGCGGATGAGAATCTTGATGGCGTTCACAAAACTGCCGATAATGCTGTCCTCCTCCAGCAGGGAAGCCGAGAGCAGAACCAGCTCCCCGCCTGGGGCGAGCTGTGCCCTGAGTTCCCAGAGGAGTCGCTGAAATTCCCTCGTGGGGATGCCGTAGTCCACGGTGGAAAGATAGATCATGTCATAACTCACGTCTGAAGGCAGACAGCCCGGTGGCAGGCCTATATAGATACGATCGCCTGGCAGACGCTCGCGCAGCCATTTCATGCCCAC
>JAGAEE010000220.1 GCA_017613295.1 Desulfovibrio sp.
ATCTCCTTTTCGAAACCCATGGCATGACCCTCGGCCTGAATCGCGAGGCCGAAGTCGTCACGCTCCAGGCCACATGGCATATTGGAGCCCTGAACCATGAAGGCTTCTCCAACCTCATGCAGCACCTGATTTCAGAAACGGTGCGGTGGATCGAGATTTTGTCCGATCCCCGCCAGAACGCCGAAGGCTCCGGCAATCCTTCCGAAGAAACGGAAAAGAAGGAATCATGGGTACAAGTCTAACCGCATAAGGAAAACATCATGACCCAAATAAACAACGCCTCAGACCTCATCCGCAACATCAACGCGGGTTCGAAATTCGAGCTTGCGGGAAACGGCCAGATCAAGACACAGGGGTGGCTGTCGTCTTTCCTGCAGGGTATTCGCGACAAGTTCCGCTCCGCAGCGACGATCAACGCGCGGCAGGCCAGGCTTGACGACGCCATGGCCAACATGCTCCGAAGCTCGGAGCCCATGCCCGACATCACCCAGCCAAACCTGTATCAGGCCCAGACCAAAATCTCTCCCGCGTTCGCGAAAACCCTGGAGCAGATTCAGAGCCGCTTGTACGCGCCCCAGCCCTCCACGACGAACACGACGTCCTGGCAGCCGCAGCCCCAGTTCCAGCCCCAGTTCCAGTTCCAGCCCCGGCCCCAGTTCCAGAACGGGCCGCAATACACCAGCTTCTTCTCGAGCAATACGGGCATCCCGCAGCAGCCTGTCAGGCAGAACTACACGTATTACTCCTCGGGACAGCCCCAGTTCCCCAGCGGGCAATACTACGTTTCCTATCCAATGAACAGCCCGCAGCAGCCGGGAGGACAGTATTCCTTTAGCTACTTCACGGGCGGCGGGCAGCCGCAGTTCCAGACAGGACAGTTCGGCTTCCGCAACCCCCCGGGAACAACGGGATTTCAGCAGCCCATGCAGGGAATGGGGTCGCCGCTTCAGAACGCCGGATCCAGGCCTCCCATCCGGAACGCCGCGCCGATCGCCAATGATTTCAAAGGGGCAAGTGCCAACGAGAAACGGGGCGTCGAACTGCTCAACAGCCATAGGGCTAGGCACGGCCTTCCGCCTCTGCGCTTCAACGCGAATTCCCCGCTACAGCAGGCAGCGCGCCTGCGCGCTCAGGAACTCACCCAGATCTTCAGCCATATGCGTCCCGATGGCAGGGACATGTTCTCCGTCCTCAGGGATCACAATATCCAATTCAAGACGGCAGGTGAAAACATCGCCTACGGAACAAACATGGGGCCGGACGGCGCGACAGAACAATGGATCCATTCTCCCGGACACAACCAGAACATGCTCAACCCCGCCTTCGAGGAAGTCGGGCTGGCCTCGTTCCAGGCGCCGAACGGCAACACGTACTGGGTGCAGGTCTTCAACACGCCGATGCGAATGTAGGCAGAGTTGTATGAACACTCCACCGGCTAAAGCCGATGGAGTGTTCAATTTGTGCGCCCGGCAGGGCGCTTGAACTTGGAGGTGCAAGTCCTCCGCAGGCCCGTCACGGGGAACTGTTAGCCGGACGGCAAGGGTGTCCGCCATAAGGCGAATCTGAAGGAAGCCGCAGGCAAAACGCTATCGTTGCTGTCGTTATCCATAACTCCCTATGCTATGCTCCGTCGTAATGGCTGCCGCAAGGGCGGGTTGAGATACCTGCCGCCATGCCGGACGGAGCTTCAGCCGTTATGACGAAGGAAATTACGGCTGAAGACAGCATCGCTATCCTGAAGGTATCGGCTGTGGTACATCAGGCATAGCGGCACTGAGGGACATTCTCAATAAGGAGGAGGGCATTTTTCAATAGTTTCTTCATAACCGACAATAGGACGACGACAGCGCAAGAGCCCTTACGTCCGTGATCTTCCTTGGGAAGGTTCTATCTCGGCGTTGACGTCACGGTGAAAAAAGGGAGAATGCGAAGTCGCACTTTTTTCGCGTCAATGGTCAGAAGGGCGCCGTTAGCCAGCTCATTTTCCACTTGATGAAGGGCCTTGATGACATTTTGCCCGATGGCCTCAGGACTTGTGTCGTCGGCACGGATTTGCACTACGCTGGGTTTGTTGTCTTGCGTAGTCGCCAGCAAGGAAGTGAAGTCCAGATCCTGAGTGAGGACAATATAATCGTTTGAGCGTGCATACGACATGATGTCTGAATCGGATGCGTTGGCAGGTCCGATACTTGACCAGTGGATTGACTGCATGCCGACCGCAGACAGAAACTGTACCCATCGCGGCGCAATATTCATGTCTAAAAGAAGTTTCATGCTTCGGCTAACGTCATTTCCCGTTCTTCGGAGCGCCACGCGGCATAGCGCAACGCATGTGCGATATCCTCTCGTTCCAGATAAGGATAGTCGGCAAGGAGTTCATCAATGCTTCGACCTGCGGCAATCTGCCCGACAATCATTCCCACGGTGACCCTCATGCCACGGATACAAGGTTTGCCACCCATGACGCTCGGGGTTTGCGTGATGCGTTCTATTCCATCCATGTCGCAACCTGCCTAATGCGGTGGTAATAGTCTTCACGTTATCAGCTTTCGTTCCGTAAAAATAGCCCGAATCAACCATTCGGGCAAGGTGCCGTCTTCATCGGGGAAGTCTTAAGCTTGCCAGCGTCATGCGCCAGGGCAATCCATACTGCATGAGGGAAACCGGCCCAGAGACATCGTTCATGCATCTGGCAACATGGTCCAACACAGAAGCGCTATGGTAAGGGCGTGGGCCTGCGGAGATAGAATTTGCCTCAACCAGGAAAACAGTCAAATGAGGATTCTTCTCGGATATCGCATGAGAAGTGCCTGTTATCGGGGATAGATACGGGAAAGGGTTTAGAAAGCGCTCTCCTGGATGTCATCGAAGGCTCTGTCATGTTTCGGACGCATGGCAAAGACATCTGAGGCTGGCAATACGCTGTCCGCAAAAATACGATTCTTTGAGCCACCACGCCGCGAGGTCGATGCCATGACGGGCGCGTAGGAAGTGAACATGGAACGTGGCCTTGACGCCTTGGATGCCGCAACAGATGGCCATCGTAGGGAATTCCTGGAGGCCGCGCGAGAGCTTTCACAGCTCCTGTCCCGTCCTGCCGACGAAATTTCCCCCATGAATCTTTTGCAAGCCCAACGTCTGGTGGGTATTTTGAAAGTACATGCTGAATCCGGCAAGAAGGTTTCTGAAGGCGTTAGCGACACGTTGGAAGAGCTGCTGGAGCAACAGGGTTAGCATGTGGGGCAGAGCCAATTTTGTCAACCAGCCTGGGATGAATGCATGACACCCGAACTGCAACGCACCACATGTCTGAAATGTGGACAAAGACCCTTTTTGGAGAGCATAACCCTCGAAGGGCGTTTGAAACCCGTAACCCATGTCATAGAAGTATTTTGTCCGCCACACATCATCGGCCTGACAAAGTTCTTGACAGTTTCATCCGGCTACAGAATAACAAAACATCAAAGGGAATCGTGATAATAAACTGGGTAGATTGTCTCGCGACCAAGAAAAAGGAGTCTTTTGAACAATGAAAAAATATCTTGTGATTCTGCTCGTGGTTGTTTTCGGTTACTGCGCCTGGCTGGTATCCCGTCCGGCACCGCTTACGCCGCAACAGGTCTCGCGTCTGGAGGCCGCTCACAATGTGGACCAGCTTATTTTGGTCGGTGGCACCGGTGGGTCGGACGCGCTCTTCACGTTTTACGAAAAACGCAACGGCGTATGGCAAAAAATGTTTTCTTCGCACGCATTCATTGGCAAGAACGGCTTAGGCAAAACACGGGAAGGCGATGCCAAAACGCCTGTAGGCGTCTTTCATTTCACCAAAGCCTTCGGTATCGCGCCCGACCCCGGCTGTTCGCTTGGCTACATTCAGGTGAATGACAAACATTACTGGGTAGGTGACGGAGCGTCACCCCTTTACAACCAGTTTGTGGACATCAGCGATGGCGCCACCTTCGACACGGCCGAAAGCGAACATATCATCGAGTACACGAAGCCTTACCAATACTGCTTGAACATAAGCTACAATGAGGCCGGCAAGCCTGGGCTCGGTTCGGCCATTTTTTTGCATTGCTATTCCCGTAATTCGTACACCGGCGGCTGCGTCGCCATTCCCGAGGACGATATGCGGCGACTGCTGCGCGCCCTCCGACCGGGATGCAGGATTATCATTGCCGAGCTGGAGAATCTGAACAGGTTTTGATGGCAAGCCCGGAGTAAACGTCAGTACTCCGCGCATCCTCCGGCATTGCGCACATAATGACGGTTTCCATATTGGCAGAGAAAGATGTCTTTGGCAGCATGCAGCATAAGCTGCTGTCCGCTACAGACAAGCTCCCTTAAACGTGCGTCCGAGCTGTCGGCGGATGCAATCCTATCACCACAGGAAGTAACACATGAACAACATCATTGAAGCCTTGAAGACTCGTCGCAGCTGCCGTAATTTTTCAGCAGAAATGATTCCTGACGACATATTGCAGCAGATTGCAGAAGCAGGCACCTACGCTGCATCAGGTAAAGGTTGCCAACCATCACGTATCATCGTGATAAAGGACAAAGCCACGCGTGACAAACTCTCTGCCATGAATGCCAAAATCATGGGGGTAAAAAGTGATCCCTTCTACGGGGCACCCGTGTGCATGGTGGTCATTGCTGAGAAAGGTCGCCCCACCTATCTCTACGACGGCAGTCTTGTCATTGGAAATTTGATGCTGGCTGCCCATGCTCTTGGTCTGGGGAGCTGCTGGATTCATCGTGCTAAGGAAGAGTTCGAAAGCGAAGAAGGAAGGGTACTATTAAAGGCTTGGGGCATAGAGGGCGACTACGAGGGCATTGGGCACTGTGTTGTCGGGTACCCTGCTACTGAGGCTGCAAAACCAGCCCCCAGGAAACCAGACTACGTACAGTTTGTGTAATCTGTTGGAAATAGATACGCATTTATGTATTAGCCCTCAGGTTGTCATACCTGTTTGTTGATCCTATGTGTATGACGACACTAGCCGCTATAGAGAATAGACAATCACCCTGGTTGGCTGGTTGCCAGACGAAAGAGAAAATTATACCGCCGTCTTGCCTGCCGGTGCCTTGATGAGGCTTTCCGCCGGGATGCCGAAAAGCGTGTGTAGCTTGCGGATCATGTTCAACGTCAGCGGGCGGGTGGCGTTTAATACTTCATAGACGCGATTGAGACGGCCAAGGGCCGGTTCCATGTCCTTGGGAGCGAGGCTGTTTTGCTCCATGTAAAATTTGATGGCTGAAACGGGGTCAGGCAAATCCACGGGATAGTGCCTGCGTTCATAGGCCTCAACCAAAGTGACAAGCACGTCTAGCAGATCGCCTTCTGGCGTATTCTCATGGGCGTCCATCAGCGATTCAATACGGGCCAATGCCGTCTTGTAGTCCTCTTCTGTGCGGATAGGCTTAATTTCCATGGATTGCTTCCTGCGGATATGGTGTCAAACGCTTTGTGGATCAATATTGTCGTACTGATCGTGCGTGCCGATAAATCGGATGTACACGATACGGAAAGGGTAATTTACCCAGACCACAAGGCGGTATTTGTTTCCTGCGATGTTGAAGATGACGCATCCGCCCTGAAAGATGCTGGCATGGCGAAAATCGGCCTTGATGTCAGCAGGCGTGACCCAATCTGCCGTTTTGGTGAACTGATACC
>JAGAEE010000027.1 GCA_017613295.1 Desulfovibrio sp.
ATACTTTGATACGGGCCAGACGCGCAAGGCCGTTAGCGCCTATGAGCGTTCCTTGACCCTTGCTCCGGACAACGCCGATGTCCTGACAGACCTTGGTACCATGTACCGCGAACTGGGGGATTATGAGAGGGCGATCACGAGTTTTCGCCGGGCATCCACAGTTAACCCCAGTCATGAAAACGCCTTATTCAATGAAGGCGTGGTGTTGTATTTTGACCTGCACCGGAAAGACGAGGCCCAAAAGGCCTGGCAGCGCCTCTTGAGGCTCAATCCTGATGCGCGTGCCCCAGACGGTCGATCCGTGGCAGATATCCTCGGGACATTGCGCTGATTGCCTGCCAGCACACCGCGACGTCACGATATCTACAGGTGGGAACCATGACAAAGACCTCTTTTGGTATTGTCCGTGCGTGGCTGCGGATTGGCATGATTCTGTTGAGCTGTGTCTGTTTGCCCTGTGTGGGGTATATGCAGGCTTATGCCAGCACGGTTCCGTTCACACTGGACAAACCCTGTGCCCCCCTGTTGCCCTATCTGGACTACTACATTGACGTCACTGGCACAATGGATGTGGAAGAGATAGCCACAGCGGCGAATGCCACGGCCTTCCGTCCTCTGAACATTAAAGAATTGCCTGACGTTGTGGGTGTCACATGGTTACGATTCACGCTTGCCCCTCTGCCGGCTGGCAAGACATCGCAGGTCACTCTTCTGGATCTGGGGCAAAACGTGCCTGCCGGAGCCGTACTCTATGAACCCAGACTCAATCCCGCCACGGACGGTCTTGAATGGCGGGAAATCCCGCCGGGGGATCGGAACCTTTTGCTGCTCCCGGAGGCGGGAACCGAAACACGCCCCTGTTACATTCGCCTTGATGGCCTTCCTGGTATCTGGTTCTCGCCCATGTTACGTACCCCACAGAATGCGGCTGTGGACTTGACGCGACATTCAGGCAAAGCCGCGTTGCTGGCTCTGTGTGTAGTCATGGCCCTGTGCCTGCTCAGATGGCTCTCTGAAAAAGGGCAGTGGCGTGTTTGGACGGTTCTGTATGTGGGCATGGCCCTTGTTCAGGGGGTCATGGGCACGCCAGCCTATGGAGCCGGCGGCATTACGTCCGGACAGGCCGCAGCCATCCTGAGTCCCGGGCTAGCTCTGATGCTGCTGCCCCATGTGGGAAGACACTTGATGGGTACGAGAGAGCGTTCCCGAGCTCTAGATGTGCAGTTTGTACTTTTGACACTGCCGGGAGCTGTGCTGGCACTGCTCCCACTGCTACCAGGGTTTGGATGGACTATCCGCTACCTTCACCTATGGCCTGCGGGCACTCTTCTGTTTGTTCCTACTGCGCTGTGTGCGGCCGTTATGGGTTTGGGCGGGGCACGACGTTTTCTTTTGGGCTGCCTCATCCCTCCACTTTTTGTGGCAGCAGGTTTTTTGGGTATGGATTCCGGCCTCGCTCTGGACCTGCTGGCCTCGGCACCCCTGTGGGGTACGGCTCTGAGTGCGATGCTTATTGCCGGTTTGGGGCTCCCCAGTATGTCTTCACGGAATGAGGTTCCAGCCTCAACATCGGGAGTTATCCCACTGGACAAGATGTTAACAGTGGGTATGGATGACACCCCCATTCCTCTGGAGCAACCCCTGGACGACCCCAATTTACGGCTTTTGCCTCCGATGGACACAAAATCGTCAGCCTCCCCCGATACGTTGACGAACAACTCCACTGAGAAAAAAAACGTCCCGGTTACAGTCACTACATCCTCCGTTTCCGACTACAGTGCCTGGGAGCAGAGCCTGCGTCCTCCGCTTGATCGTCTCATGCGTGAAGGAGCCGCTCTCGGTTCGTGTTCCTTGCCACCGGCAGTAAGGCAGTATGCGGAAAACATGCTTCGCGCCGCCGGCGAGCTGGCCCAGTTGGTGGACAATCCCGGAAAAACCGTGGAGCAGAATCAAGACAGGGAGCAGCTCACAACTTTCAACTTGCAGCATTTGATACGCGAAGCCCACGATACCGTGACAGCCGCAGCTGAGAATGCCGGTATAGGTCTTGCCTGGTATATGCCGCCTCTCCTCAGCCATATGTATGAGGGTCAGGCTCAGGCCCTGCGGGAAACCCTTGACCTTTTACTGGAAAGTGCCGTGAGAGCAACATCGCAGGGAGCGGTCAACCTTTCAGTACGTCGCATGCCTGGCAGCAACGATCCCGGATACCTCCTTTTTACCGTGAGTGATACTGGTTCAGGCATCCCTCCGAGTGGAAGGTCTTCCCTCGCTTTGACCCGTGCCTGGGAATTGGCTGGTAGCAATGGTGGCTACCTTAACGTGGAATGTGGACCACAGGGTGCCTCTATTTCGTTTACGCTGCATCTGAAATCTCTTGAGGGCATGGATACGGAAGGAACCGACGCACACCGGCGCAAACCCACCATAGCCGTGGTAGCGGACAATGCGGTGATGCGGCAAACGTTGGCACATATGATCACGGAACTGAGTTGTCGCAGCACTGAAGCTCGCAGCATGCAAGAGGCTTTGCAGGTCAATAGAGAATCGCCGGCTTTGATGGTGGTTGTTCAGCCGGCCCACAACAGCCCAGCCGAAGCCGACGCATTGGGGCGTTTTGAGGCAGAGGCCATGCAATCCGGTCTACCCCTGTTCAAGGCATTGGCCATTACGCCGAATGACAGTCAGTGGGACTCCCTGGCCGAAAGGGGCTATACACACGCCTTGCTCGAACCGCTTGATACAGAAGCCTTTGCCGCCACGGTTCGCGAGGTGCTGCAGGAAGCCGGCTTCAGCATACCTGCGGATTCTTCCAAGGAAACGGAGGCAAAGGCCGACACCCCGCTTCAAACAGTGGTTCCGGATCTCTTTAGCACTGACTCGACGCCAGAGCCCGTAATACCTGGTGATCCTCGCGAGGCAGAGAGCGAGGAATCAACGGAATCCAACGCCACGGCGCATAGTTCCCCTCCGAAGGCCGAAGTTACTGTTTCAGAACCCTTGACGCCAGATGTAGCCACAGGCTGTGTGAACGCTAACCAAGAGACAACAGGTCTCCCCCTTCCGATTATGGACGACCCGGTTCAGACGTCTGAGACGAATTTGCCAACAAGTGAGCCAGGAAACGAATTTGTTGAAGCCGCCGCTATGGACGGCCCCCAGTGGGACGGTAATGATTCTGTGGCTAACCCATCGGAAGAGAACGATCAGATACTTTCTGAGATAACACCTGAACCGGAGAATAAGCCATCCTATGATCCACAAGATGATTTGGAAAATCCTTTGGCTTCAAGTGAGAAAGGCGATGTCTTGACGGACGCAAATTTTCCAGCGACGGGGATCACGGCGTCCATGCGTACATGGCACGACAGTTTTGACGAGTGGGTAGGCGAGCCCATGCCCGTGGAAGTGGAACACGACAAGAACACGACGAAAGTTGCGGAACGAAAAGCGTCTACTTCACACAGCGCCGCCACGTCGACGGTATCGTCAAGCTATGTGAGTCCGAGTTTGTCGGCTTCCGGAGAATGGGTCGGTGAGCCAATGCCCATTATCAGAGACGCGAAGATTCCTGAATCCCCCATTACCGGAGAATTGCCCCACACCGACGCTGGAAGACGCATTCTCAAACTGCTAGGAAGTGCAGGGGACGTACCGCAGAGATCTGCCAATGAAGAACGAAAAGACAAGGAGCAGACACCGGCATTCAAAAACGTTCCCGAAGCAAAGGCAAGGAACAGAGAAGAAGATGCCTCTAATTCACTTCTGAATTTTATCGCAGGAGCGAGTGAGGAGAGCGCAGAGAACCTACCTCAGCCAACCCCACACGCCGATGTTCAACGAGAGCCATCTCATGCTCTACCACAGCAAGGGCAAGCCCCATCTCCTTCGAAGGTTCAATCCGGTCAAGAGTTTCAGTCACAGCAAGTTGACACGAATACGAAAAACGCAAATACTCCGAAATCGACAGAAAAGACGCCGTCCGACCAAACAATTCCGCAACTCATAAACCGTCTTGAAACAGCTATGCGGGATGCCCAGGAGGGATTCACAAACCGAAGATGTATGGTTGTGGGCGAAGCGGCGGGACGCATCGCCTCTGAGTCTGATACCTTCGGTTTCCGTGTTCTAGCGCGGATGGCACGCTGTGTGGAAAGAGCCGCCAAGGCGGAAGATCTTCAGGCTCTGCAGGACCTTTTACCAGAACTAGCAACGGCTGTGGAGCGCAACCGTATTGCACTGACACCGAGAGCACTGCGAAAGTCGGCGTAACGACTCGCAAACTTTTAACCGAGGGGGTAGAAGACGATCAACCTGCATGAGAAGTTTTCATTAAATCCTCAGTTAAAATAGCCGTGATAATGCTTGCTTGAGCTGTGCACAGCCAAAAAATTACAGCATGGGGAATTTTGTTAGCAATATCCTTTGACAGAACACTGCCAAGCAGCTATGAATAAAGAGGAACACGTATTTTACAACGTAGAGCCTTCCGGGGAGGGTACGGCATGCTTGATCTCAATATTACCATGCTTTTCCAACTGGCGAATTTTTTTATCGCCCTTTTTGTTCTTAATCTCCTCCTGATTCGTCCTGTTCGCGATATCATAAAAAAACGCAAAGGCATCATGGATGGAATGTCAGACGAAGCGGGTTCCTTTGAACATCAGGCTGCAGAACGTCTTTCCAATTACGAGGCCGAGCTTGCTCGCGCCAGGCAGGACGCTATGGTCACCCGTGAGCAAACCCGCACCGCCGGTCAGAAGGAGCAGCAGAAGATTGTTGCTGAAGCCCAGCAGAAGGCCAGAAATATCCTAGCAGAAGCTCGAAAGGTTCTGCAGGCTCAGGCGGCTGAGGCCTTGGATTCGCTACGTAAGCAGTCTCAGGCAATGACAGGAAGTCTGGTCAATCGCCTGATCAAAGGCTAGTGGCAGTGTTTCTCAGGGATTGTTTGCCGGAGAACAATCTCTGGTGATAGGACAACAGTAGAGCTTCCTAACAGAGGGGGTGGGCTTTGAGCAATAGGAAACAAGCGGTACTTTTTTTGCCGCTCATTTTCGCCTGTGCCGCACTTGCGGTGCTGCCAATGGATGTGCTGGCCTCCGAAGGGCATGACGCCCCGAGATGGGGTGATTTTGGCTGGCGCGTGATTAATCTGATCATCTTTGCCGCCATTCTCTGGCATTTTATCGGAGGGATAGCGAAACGGTTTTTTAAGGGCCGTCGTGAAAACATCAAAAATACTCTAGACGAGCTAGAATCGCGTCGAGAAAAGGCCAAGGAAGAGCTTTCCTCTGTGGAGCAGCGGATAGCGAACCTTGATGCAGAGAGACAGAGTATTTTGGATGAAAGCAGGCAACAGGCGGAAAACCTCAAGCGCAGCATTCTGGAAGAAGCGCAAAGACAGGCCGCACAGATCGTGGAACAGGCTAAACTAACAGCTGAAAGTGAAGGTCGTGCCATTATAGCCGAACTTCGAGCCACAATCGCCGATGAAATTGTGGATGCTGCCGAACGTGCCCTGCGCAGCCAACTTACGCCAGATCAACACGAAAGGCTTATCACCAACTCACTTAACAAGGTGGTGCTCCATTGATCAACACTGTGGTAGCTCGCAGATATGCCAACGCAATGTTTTCGTTGGGCAAAAAGGATGGCGATGCAGCCCTGAACGCTCGCGGAGAGTGCCTTGCAGCCATCGGGTCCATGCTGACCGCAAATCCGGCTCTTGGCCTTGCCTTGAAAAGTCCGGTCATAGGCGTGGACGAAAAAAAGGCACTTCTAGAGAAGCTTTTGGGCAAACTTAAGGCAGATAAGGTTCTCCGCAATTTTTGTCTTCTCCTTGCAGACAAGGAGAGACTGGCTTTCTTGGGAGAAATCGCCGCGTGTTACGGCAAACTGCTGGACGAAGCCAAGGGTGTTGTCCGTGGTGAGTGCGTTACGGCAGTGAAACTTTCCGCAGACAAACAGTCCAAGCTCAAAGAGACGCTGCAGAAGAAGGCCGGCGCCGATATTGAGCTGACCTTTGCCGTGGACAAAGACATCCTGGGAGGTATGGTACTCAAAATGGGTGACCGGGTGCTGGACGCAAGTCTGCGCGCGCAGTTGGGAATCCTTCGGGAGACATTCAAGAGGGGTGAATAGCACATGCAGATCAAAGCGGAAGAGATTGGAAAGATCATTGAGGATCAAATCAAAAACTACGAGCAGCGCGTAGAGATGAGCGAAACCGGAACCGTACTATATGTCGGTGACGGAATAGCCCGTGTCTATGGGGTGCAAAATGCCATGCAGATGGAGCTACTGGAATTTCCCGGTGGCGTTATGGGCATGGTGCTGAACTTGGAAGAGGATAACGTTGGTGTCGCTCTTCTCGGTTCGGATGTGGGCATCAAGGAAGGCGATCCCGTCAAAAGAACGGGGAAAGTCTTCTCGGTACCCGTTGGTGACAGCGTCATGGGTCGCGTGATCAACCCTCTGGGCGAGCCTCTGGATGGACTTGGACCCATTGAAGCCAAGGAAGTTCGTCCTGTGGAAATCAAAGCGCCCGGCATTATTGCGCGCAAGAGTGTACACGAGCCAATGCCGACAGGTCTTAAGGCAATTGACGCCATGACGCCTATTGGACGTGGACAGCGGGAGCTCATTATCGGTGACCGTCAGACAGGCAAAACGGCCGTATGTCTTGACGCAATACTCGCGCAAAAAGAGACGGACATTCATTGTTTTTACGTGGCCATCGGTCAGAAGAAATCCTCCGTGGCTCTCGTGGCAGACACGCTTCGTCGCTATGGGGCACTGGAGTATACGACCATCATCTCGGCCACTGCATCCGATCCTGCTCCCTTGCAGTACATCGCCGCGTATACCGGCTGCACCATGGCCGAATACTACAGGAATAGCGGAAAGCACGCGTTGATCATCTATGATGATCTTTCCAAGCAGGCAGTGGCCTACAGACAGATGTCCCTGCTTCTCCGTCGTCCCCCAGGACGTGAAGCCTTCCCTGGAGACGTCTTCTATCTGCACTCAAGGCTTTTGGAGCGTGCTGCGAAAGTGAGTGACAAGCTTGGTGCAGGTTCGTTGACAGCCTTGCCGATTATTGAAACTCAGGCAGGTGACGTTTCTGCATACATTCCAACCAACGTGATCTCTATTACGGATGGTCAAGTGTATCTGGAACCCAACCTCTTCAACGCTGGTGTGCGGCCTGCCATTAACGTGGGACTTTCCGTATCCCGCGTGGGTGGTGCTGCACAAATCAAGGCCATGAAACAGGTTGCTGGAACGATGCGCCTTGATCTGGCCCAATACCGGGAACTCGCCGCTTTTGCCCAGTTCGGATCTGATCTTGACAAGGCAACAAAAGCAAAGCTGGAAAGAGGCGCCCGGTTGGTTGAGCTTTTGAAGCAGCCGCAGTACCGCCCCATGCCATCGCAAGAACAGGTAGCCTCCATATATGCTGCTACCCGTGGATTTATGGATGACGTGCCGGTCGAAAGCATTCGCAAGTTTGAGGATGACATGCTCACGTACTTGCGTGATGCGAAAAAAGATGTCCTGGATGCTATCAAGGATAAAAAGGTTATTGACGAGGCAGTTGAAAAGGCTCTGAACGAAGCCATCAGCGCCTTCAAACAGGGCTGGAAGGCCTAGCTCCTCTTTAAAGGGAGATCACCATGCCTTCACTCAAAGACGTAAAAATGAAGATCGTGGGGGTCGGAAAGACCAAGCAGATCACCAAGGCCATGAACATGGTGGCCTCGGCGAAGCTGCGTGGAGCTCAGGCCCGTATCGAACGCTTCAGACCCTATGCGGCCAAATATCGTGATGTCCTCGCCGAGCTTTCCAGCAAAGTTGAGGGTGACGTTCATCCTCTTTTGATGGAACATGAGGAGAAGAAAAGCTGCGCCATCGTATTGGTCACTTCTGATCGTGGTTTGTGCGGCAGTTTTAATGGGAACATTATTGCCCAGGCCTTGAAATTGGCAAAGGACAAATCAGCAGCAGGCATGCAGGTTAGTTTTGCCTGTGTAGGTCGAAAGGGGCGTGATGCTGTGCGTTCTGCCGGTTACGACGTTTTCACGGCGTACGGTGACCGCATGGGCAGTATTGACTTTGCGCTCGCCAGCTCTGTGGCGCAGGAAGTTATCAACGGCTACGAAACATCCACCTACGACGAAGTATGGTTAATATATGGTGAGTTTGTGTCAATGGGATCACAGCCCCCTCGCACGCTCCGCCTGCTACCTCTTCAAACGCCGGAGGCCGGAGAAGTCGCCGAAGATGACGCGAAGCCAAGTTGTGAATATGTGTACGAGCCTCAAGAGGAGAAGCTGCTAGCGGAGCTGCTGCCCCGCTATGTCAAGGTGCAGGTTTACCGTGGCATGTTAGATACGTCAGCCAGTGAGCATGCAGCCCGTATGGCTGCGATGGACAACGCCACGAGAAACTGCAACGAGATGATCAATACGCTGACCCTGCTCTACAACAAAACGCGGCAGGCTTCCATTACCAGCGAACTCATCGACATTGTCGGCGGCGCAGAAGCGCTGAAGGGTTAAGGAGCCAAACATGAGCAAAAATATCGGTAAGGTAGTTCAGGTTATCGGCGCTGTTGTGGACGTAGCGTTCACCGACGGAAACCTGCCGAATATCTTCACCGCCCTGGAGATTAAGAACCCGAACAACAGCGATGCGCCAGTACTTATCTGTGAGGTGGCGCAACATTTGGGCGACAATGTCGTGCGCACCATAGCCATGGACGCGACGGAAGGTCTTGTCCGCGGAATGGAAGCAGTAGATACGGGCAACCCAATCATGGTGCCCGTTGGCAAGGCTTCCGTTGGTCGCATACTGAATGTTATCGGGCGACCTGTGGACGAATTGGGTCCGGTGAATGCTGAAAAATACTATCCCATTCACCGTCCTGCTCCAGCATTTACGGAGCAGAATACCAAAGTTGAACTTCTTGAAACAGGGATTAAGGTTGTTGACCTGCTGGTTCCTTTCCCCAAAGGTGGAAAAATGGGCCTCTTTGGCGGTGCCGGTGTAGGGAAAACCGTTATTCTGATGGAGATGATTAACAACATCGCCAAACAGCACGGTGGCTCATCGGTATTTGCTGGTGTGGGTGAACGAACCCGTGAAGGCAATGACCTTTATAACGAACTTAAGGAAGCCGGAGTTCTGGAGCGGGCAACACTTGTTTATGGCCAGATGAACGAACCTCCGGGAGCACGTGCTCGTGTGGCTTTGACAGCCTTGGCTTGCGCGGAATATTTCCGTGATGAAGAGCATCAGGACGTTCTCCTCTTCATTGATAATATATTCCGTTTTACACAGGCTGGTTCGGAAGTGTCAGCACTTTTGGGACGTATGCCTTCGGCGGTGGGTTATCAGCCAACTTTGGGAACGGACCTTGGGGCACTGCAAGAGCGTATCACTTCAACCCAAAACGGTTCCATTACCTCTGTGCAAGCTGTTTATGTTCCCGCCGACGACCTTACGGATCCGGCACCGGCGACCACGTTCTCGCATTTGGACGGTACGCTCGTTCTTTCACGTCAGATTGCTGAATTAGGCATATATCCTGCCGTGGATCCCTTGGATTCTACGTCCCGCATTCTTGCCCCCGATGTCGTTGGTGAAGAGCATTATTCTGTGGCACGTCGTGTCCAGATGGTTCTACAAAAGTATAAAGAACTTCAGGATATCATTGCTATTCTGGGTATGGACGAACTTTCTGATGAGGATAAACTCACCGTTGCTCGTGCGCGGCGCATACAGCGTTTTCTGTCGCAACCATTCCACGTGGCTGAAACCTTTACTGGCACTCCAGGTCAGTATGTAAAGCTGGAGGATACCATTAAGGGCTTCAAGGGTATTCTGGATGGGGAGTACGATCATTTGGCAGAAGGCGACTTTTACATGCTTGGTAGTATAGATCAGGCAGTGGCCAAATACGAAAAGCGTACTCAGGAAGAAAAATAAAAAGCCGTTTAGGCACCATTTCCGAGTCGTGGCTTTTTGTTCACGGCTCGGAAATAATGTCAGCTAATTTGGAGTTAAGGAGATCGTATGGGCACGCTGCAGCTGGAAGTGGTCACTCCTGACAAAACAGTCGTCAGTACTGCTGTGGAGATGGCCGTTTGCCCTGGCGTAGAGGGTGAATTTGGCGTATTGCCACAGCACGTTTCCCTGCTCTCCGCTCTCAAGATCGGTGGACTTAAATTCAGGACTGAGGGAAAGGATCAGTACGTTTTCATATCTGGCGGATTCGCCGATGTGAACGACAACGTCTTAACAGTGCTGGCTGAATCTGCCGAACTGGCGGAAGATATTGATACCGCACGCGCTCAACAAGCCAAGGAGCGCGCCGAAAAACGTCTCGCAGAACACAGCGAGAGAATCGATACGGTGCGAGCTGAAGCTTCTTTACAGCGTGCCATTATGCGTCTACAATTGGCGCAATTGCGGTAATAAATATAATTTTTAAAGCTTTATAGCCGCATGTGCGCTTTGTCGTACATGCGGTTTTTTTAGTAAAATAAAAAGTAGATAACACCTATGCCTTGCGTTCACTTTCTCTTTGACAAAACGAGAATTCCATCACCGTGTTTTGTTATTGACGAAGATAAACTTCGTTACAACGCTGGCATACTTCATGATCTTCAGGAGCGCACTGGTGTAAAAATTCTTCTAGCGCTTAAATGCTTTGCCAGCTGGGCCACATTTCCCCTCCTTTCACGTGAAAAGGGCCATGGCCCATTGTGGGGGGCTTGTGCCAGTTCAGTGGATGAAGCACGACTAGCCCGTGAGGAATTCGGTGGTGAGGTGCACGCCTTTGCCGCAGCTTGGAACAAGCGTGAGATGTCAGAGCTGCTCAACCTAGCTGACCATATTGTGTTCAATTCGCTTTCTCAATGGCGCAGCTATGCCCCTGCCATTGAAATGCATAACAAAAGTTGCTGCCCTATTCGAAAAATTCACTGCGGTTTGCGCTTGAATCCAGAACATTCAGAAGGGGCTCCGGACATATATAATCCATGCGCTCCAGGTTCAAGGCTCGGTATCCGCAGCCATAACCTTGAAGGTCAGGATGTTACTGGCATTGACGGTTGGCATTTTCATACCTTGTGTGAACAGAATGCCGATGCCCTGGCAAGAACGCTCAAAGTCGTTGAAAAAAAATTTGATCCGTGGCTGGCAAAGGCCTCCTGGATAAACATGGGAGGTGGGCATCTTATCACCAAGCAGGGATATGATTTGGATTTGCTGTGCCATTGTCTTGCATCCTGGCGCGATCGTTATCATGCCCAGATATACCTTGAACCTGGAGAAGCCGTGGCACTAGATGCCGGCTGGCTGGTATCAACGGTCCTTGACATAATTGAAGCAGACATGCCCGTTGTCATTCTCGATGTGGCCGTACCCTGCCACATGCCCGACGTAATGGAAATGCCCTATCGCCCCCGTGTTCGATACGAATATCAAAATGATTCCATACTCGCTGGAGAAGTTGACAGAGACAAATGGAATTGCAGGCTCACCGGTAAAAGTTGTTTAGCTGGTGACGTTGTGGGAGAGTATTCCTTTGAGCAACCATTGCAGGTAGGTTCTCGTGTCATATTCGAAGACATGGCTATCTATAGCATTGTTAAAACGACAACATTCAACGGGTTACGACTTCCTTCCATTGCTACGTGTAACGAGGTCGATGGAAGGCTGAACTTCAGGATGCTCAGAGAGTTCGGCTATGAAGATTTCAAAAGCAGACTATCTTGATGAGGATTGAACCCCGGATTCTTCTGCTTGTGAGTTTTTTTCCATATCTATGACACGTCCCTGCAACCAAACATAAGCATCAATCTCGTCACCTATGGCTG
>JAGAEE010000221.1 GCA_017613295.1 Desulfovibrio sp.
GAACGTTGAGATGCGCGTCAATCACCCCTCCGGCGGTTCTGGAGCTGCGCCGCATCTGATAGCGAGGCGAGTGCCCGTAATTCCACTCCCAGGTGCGGTATCTCTCCGTGGCCAGGTTTTCGATAGCCCTTGTCTCTTCAGGAAGAAAGCCGTCTTCAGGGGGAAGGGGCGTCACATATCGCAGCAGAGTGAGGGTAAATTCTGCCATGCTCATGCGGCAAGGCAAAAAATCCGTTATTCTGCCAACCCGTGCGCGTACACTTGAGACACTTTTGCCGACAAATTTGATCGCACGTGGGGCGAGCGCGTCGGCCATGTCTCCAAGAGACGAGGCAAAAAGAAGAGTGCCGTGATGCAACACGCGATCCCCTGAGATATGCTGCGCGTTGCCAGAAATTTTTTTGTCGCCGACCATAATGTCGTTGCGGCCGCTGAAGGCACAAGGAATTCCCATGTTTTGGAGCGCCGTCAACACAGGGCTCACATGTTGAAGAAAATCCAGTTTGGCTCCCGTGCGGCGGCCTATGCAGGTAAAGTTCAGATTGCCGGGATCATGAAAAACCGCGCCGCCGCCGGATATGCGACGCACAACGGGGATGCCGTGCTTACGGACGTAGTCGACATTGATTTCGGCCAGGGTGTTCTGGTTGCGTCCTACGATGACGGCTTTCTGATTACGCCAGAGCATGAATATGTCATCGTGCGAATGCGTCAGTAACCATTCCTCGGCGGCCAGATTGAAAAAAGGATCCATTCCAGAATTGAGAATGACGCGCATGAGCTGCTCCTGTGCGAGGATATGACGTACCCACAAGGTGAGGCAAGGCTATCTTTGCTTGCAGGCTCGGGCCTCAATGGGTATGAAGGTCGTTAAGGAGTTGCACATGCTGCAGATAACCCGCGATCACGTCATTTCTGCGGCGCATCGTCTGTATGACTATGATGGACGGTGTGAACGCCTGCACGGGCACAACTATCGCATTGAGGTGACACTTTCCGCGCCTGCCTTGAACCGGCTGGGCATGGTCGTTGATTTCGCCGAAATCAAAAAAACGCTTTTTGCCGCCCTTGACGCTGCCTGGGATCACCGAACATTGTTGTACTCGAAAGATCCCCTGTGTGTCCATCTGGCCGCCGTGCTGGACGACGCCTCCCTGTGCCCCGTACCCTTCAACCCCACGGCTGAAAACATGGCCGCATGGTTGGGCGAACACTTGTTTCCCTCAGCCATGCGAGAACATGGGATGCCCGAAGGAATCAGGGTGGACAGTGTGGTGGTACACGAAACGGAAGGCAGTGCCGCAAGGTGGAGTCGGGAGTAATGTCCGTATTTTTCGTTAACGAAGTTTTCTGTTCCATCCAGGGCGAGGGAGCCTGGACAGGGACACCGGCAATATTCCTACGACTTCAGGGCTGCAAGGTGGGCTGTCCCTGGTGTGATACGGCTTATGCTCTGGAACTGCGAAAGGAAGACCGCCTGCCTGATGACGATGCCCGGGTATTCGACAAGGGGGGGGCAAGCCCAGCTTACACCTGTGCGCGGGAATCGTGGCTTGTGCGGGAGCTCCTGGCGCGCCGTGGGGCAATTCGTCATGTGGTCATCACGGGTGGTGAGCCATGCTCTCAACCGATAGCCAGCCTGACTAGCGTCTTGCTGCGAGAGGGATGTCGAGTGCAGGTGGAAACGAGTGGCACACAGCCTGTGGATTGTGATGCTAGCACCTGGGTGACACTGTCGCCCAAGGCCGTACCCGTTTCCGTGGACAATTGGGCACGGGCCGACGAGATTAAACTGCCCGTCCGCCATATGGAAGACGTGCAGCGGCATGAGGCATATCTGGCCACCATTCCTGCAGAGAAAATTCGTCTGCAGCCGGTAAGTCGAGATGCCGCAGCCACGGACCTCTGTGTTCGTCTGTGTCTAGAACGCAACTGGCGGCTCTCGTTGCAGACACACAAATTCATCAACCTTCACTGAAGCTAGTGGCTGCCATGCCGCCCTCTGGCCTGCTGGCAAGCCTTGTGGTATTCTGAAATCATGATTGATTATAAGCAAGCCTTGAACCCTGCCCAATATCAGGCGGTCACTTTTGGCGAAGGCCCCGTCCTTGTTGTTGCGGGTGCTGGCAGTGGCAAAACTCGCACCATTGTTTACCGATTGGCCTGGCTTGCGGAGCACGGGCTTGAACCGGACGCCATGCTCCTGCTCACCTTTACTCGCAAAGCTGCCCACGAAATGCTGCGCCGCGCGGGTATGCTGTTACAGCAGGGGCTTTCTGGAGTACAAGGCGGCACCTTCCATTCCTTTGCCTTTGGAATCCTGCGGCGCTGGAAACCTTGCTGGCTAAGGAATCGGCCTCTCACCGTCATGGACGCCTCCGACATTATCGCGGCGGTCAAGCATTGCCGGGATACGCTAAAACTGGGCAAGGGCGATCGTTCCTTCCCCAAAACCCAGACCATTGTGGGGTTGTTGAGCAAGGCTCGCAACAAGGAAGAGCCTCTGGTAGAGGTGCTAAGGCGCGAAGCGTTCCACCTTTTGCCATACGCCGAGGCTCTGACTCAGCTGCAATCGGCCTATGACGACTATCGTCATGAAATGGGACTGCTGGACTACGATGACCTGCTGTTCGAGCTGGAATCCCTGTTGCGTTGCGATCCCGTAGCCGCTGCGCTTCTCCGCCATCAGTACAAACATGTGCTTGTGGACGAATATCAGGACACAAACCTTGTGCAGGCACGCATTGTGCGTCTGCTGGCAGGATCGGAGGACGGAATACCCGGCAATGTCATGGTTGTCGGTGACGAGGCCCAGTCCATTTATGCCTTCAGAGGCGCCAATGTGCACAATATTTTGGATTTCCCCAACCTTTTCCCCGGATGCACTGTCATTCGTTTGGAGGAAAATTACCGTTCCACCAAAGCTGTGCTGAATGTGGCAAACTCTCTCTTGTCCCACGCGGCGGAAACATTTCACAAGAAATTGTACACACGCAAAGAGGGCGGCGATCCCGTGCGCCTGGTGACTGCCATGAGTGACATGAGCCAGGCCCAGCTGGTGACATGGCGTGTCAGGGAACTGCTGAAAACGTATTTGCCCCATGAGATTGCCGTACTTTTTCGTGCTGGCTTCCACTCCTATCATGTCGAACTGGCCTTGAATCAGGCTGGCATTCCCTTTCGAAAATTCGGTGGGCTGCGATATACCGAGGCGGCTCACATCAAGGACATCATAGCCTATGCACGTCTGCTGCTCAATCCTTTGGACCTGCCAGCATTTTCCCGTGTTGCGGCACAGCATAACGGTATCGGCCCCAAAACCGTGCAACGCCTGTATAATATCGCGATGCTCAATATTCCTAAAGCGAAGGAAGTATCCTTTGCCAAATTTCCAGGACTTAACGACGACATGCGTTTTGTGGACGAGCTGAGGGCCAAGGGAGGAGAACCGTCTTTCACGATGAACGCGGTGCTGGAACACTACCGGCCCCGCCTGGAGGCTCTTTACCCGGAAGACTGGCCACGCCGTCAGCAAGGGCTGGAGGAAATTGTCCGAATGGCTTCGGCGTATGCCGACCTGGATCTGTTTGTGGCCGATTTGGCTCTGGAAAGCCCTGACGAGGATGGACAAGGTGAAGCCGAAGGACGTATCACCCTGTCAACCGTACACTCTGCCAAGGGTTTGGAATGGAACGCCGTCCTGATTATCGATCTGGTGGAAGACCGTTTCCCTTCGCGGCATGCCCTTGCCCGTCCCGAGGATTTCGAAGAGGAAC
>JAGAEE010000222.1 GCA_017613295.1 Desulfovibrio sp.
AATAATTTAAAATAATTTAATAAATTGACATGGCATGGCAGGATGCACCTTGCCTACGGAGGTCAACTGACGTAAACTGAAGACATGAGAAGTGCGATCCTTCTTGTGGCCTACGGCATAGGCAGCGACCAAGGGCGTCACGCTCTACGGGGTTTTGATGCCAAGGTGAGACAGCGATGGCCGGGAATGCCCGTACGCTGGGCCTATACATCCTTGTTACTGCGGGAACGCATGGCCCTTACGCGGCAAAAGACCGATTCCGTCTTCAAGGCGGTTTCAAGGTTGGCTCTGGAGAAATTCGAAAGGGTGGCCGTGCAACCCTTACAAACCGTTCCCGGTCAGGAGCATGAGGCCGTGTGTGTTGCCGTGCGGGAGGCCTCCTCACGATGGGGGTTGCACACTGGGGTAGGAGCTCCGCTGCTGCAAACGCCTGACGACATACGCAGCACGGCGGAGGCCCTGATACGTCATTTGCCGATGGAGCGCGGTCCTGAAGAGGACGTGATCCTCATGGGACATGGAACGCGGCACGATGCCGTTTCACGCTATGTTGAGCTGGCTAAAGCGGTCCGCGAATTGGATCGGCATGTACATGTGGGAGTCATGAACGGGGCCGTGTCTCTGGAAGACATTCTTTCTGAGCTGGTTTCCCCTCGCGTTTGGCTGGCCCCCTTGCTCTCGGTGGTTGGGAGACATACACTTGAGGACATGGCAGGACACAGCGGGCAAAGCTGGCGTGGTCGCATAGAGGCGGCGGGCCGCAAATGCCTGCCTGTGCTTGTGGGCACGGCGGAATATGCTGGAGTGGCCGAAATTTGGTTGCGACATCTGGACGATGTCGTGCGTTCCCTTGTGTGTGTAGGAGATGAGGTGACGGGATGCGAGTATTGCTGACAGTGTTGCTGGTTTGCTGTTTGGCGATGGAGGGCTGTGGTGCCTTTGGAGGGGCAGGCTCTGCTGGCAGTGCCGGGCAGGGAGTGGTTCTTTCTGCCGGAAGTGCTAGTGATGTCAATGTGTTTAATCCATTTATACACGAGAATCTACCTAATCTGCGCAAAGCCACATCGGAAGGTCGGGTCATGCTGGACACGATGGGCGGCCGCGTGCCGACCATAGCGGGTGAGGCCGGGCACAGGCCGCAGTGGAAACGTGAGGTCTATCCCGTGCTTTTCGGAAATCCCACGGCCCCACATGAGATTTTGGTACTCTTGGATTTCGCCGTGCCGCAAAGCGAACAGGTTTGGAAGGCCGTGAAGGCGGCGAGCCAGTCCCTGCCAGCGCAGCAGGTCAAGGTGGTCGTATTTGCCAACAGCGGTGAATACTATGGCACCGACCTCATGGGGCTGGGCATATGGATTTCCTATTCGCGGCCAGGGCAGGCCATGGATTACATGACGTACGCGCTCTCAGAGTGGAACAAGGCCAAAGCGGCGCAGCGGGCTTCCGGCGGCGTTCGTCCTTTCAATAATGAGTATGATGCCGTGGGAAGCACGGGCGACTACCCCATACACTACACCTACATGACGTCACGTCTGCGTCCGCCGGTTCCTGCAAGTCAGGAACTGGCCGTCACCAGATACTGTTATGACGCCGGCAATGTGAACCTGTATCAGGCCGAGCAGGTCGCAGAGTATTTCGGTGTGAAGAGCCTCCCGGCGGTTGTGGTGGATGGCAGGCCCCTGCCTTCCGTGTCGACTAAGGCCATACTTGGTGCCTTGAAGTAGTTTAAACATTTCGACCCTGCGGTGGCAAGCCGCTATCCTATGACCATACGCGATATTCGAGCCTTGCTTGCAGCTGACAAGGCCACCGTTGGCACATGGCTGCAACTGCCTTCGCCCGACGTTGCCGAACTTTTGGGCCGCGCCGGCTATGATTGGGTGGCCGTGGACATGGAACACGGCTCCTTTGGCCCCACTGGCTTGCCCGATATCTTTCGTGGCATTGAGTGCGGCGGGGCCGTGCCTTTTGCCCGCCTTGGCGAGGCCAGCAAAACCCAGATAAAGTTTGCGTTGGAGGCCGGAGCCCATGGCTTGATTTTCCCCATGATTGAAAGTCGTGAACAGCTGGATCGCGCTATTGACCTTTCCACCTATCCTGGTCAGGATTTTTGGCGTAAGATTGGTGAAACGGCGCCTGAGTATCGTGGTGTGGGATACAACCGTGCCAACGAGTTCGGTAAGCGTTTTGAGGAATACGTGGAAAAAACGGCTCCTGACATTTTTTTGGTGGCGCAGATAGAGCATGTACGCGCCGTGAGCAGGTTGGACGAAATTCTGTCGCATCCCAGGCTGGATGCCATCATGGTGGGTCCCTATGACCTGTCAGGTTCCATGGGGCTGACTGGCCAATTCGACCATCCGGAGTTCAAAACTGTCATGCGCGACATATCCGCCGCGTGTGAACGCAACAACGCACGCATGGGATTGCATATTGTCAGGCCAGACCCGGAAGAGTTGCAGCGGCAGGTGGCGGCTGGCAGTCGTTTTATTGCCTACGGCATTGATTCTGTCTTTTTGTGGGGGGCCTGCCAGCGACCCCGTGGGGGGGAATGATAGTGAAAATCACGGTATTTGGCGGAGCCGGTTTTCTTGGGTCGCACATTTGTGACAAACTGTCTGAAGCGGGGCATGCCGTCACCATAGTGGATCTACGTCCCTCACCTTGGCTCCGTGATGACCAGACCATGCTCATCGGTGATATTTTGGACGAGGCCACGGTGGAACGCGCTGTGGCCGGAGCCGAGGCAGTGTTCAATTACGCGGGCATCGCCGATATCGGTGAAGCCAGCAACCGTCCCGTGGACACGGCCCGCATTAATGTGGTTGGCAACGTCATGATTCTGGAGGCCTGCCGCAAGGCGGGTGTCAGGCGCTATGTCTTTGCCAGTTCACTCTATGTCTACGGCAAGTCCGGAGGCTTTTACCGATGCAGCAAGCAGGCCTGTGAGCTGTATATCGAGAACTATCAGGCCATGCACAGTCTGCCCTATACCATTCTGCGTTACGGTTCTTTGTATGGGCCGCGGTCGGACAGGCGCAACGCCATCCACCGTTTTGTGCATGAGGCGCTTTCCACTGGCACCATCACGTATTACGGGGCCCCCACGGCCCTGCGCGAGTACGTACATGTGGACGACGCTTCGACGGCCACGTTGGCCGTGCTGGCACCGGAGTTCGAAAATCAGAACATCATCATTTCCGGCAACCAGCCCATGCGCGTTGGTGATCTCTTCAAGATGATTGGCGAGATACTTGGTAAGGAACTGAAAATCCGTTTTCAGAATGATCCTAACAGCGGACACTATCAAATAACGCCTTACGCTTTCATGCCAAAGGTGGGGCGAAAGCTTGTTCCCCCGCTAACAGTGGATCTGGGGCAGGGCATATTGCGTGTTATGGAAGAGGAACATCGGGCTATGCATCCCGAGATGACATCGGAGGGGGGCTACCTTGTCCCCACAGACGACTAGCACAGTGCCGGTCAGGAGAGAACAGCATGAACATCATTGCCATCATTCCCGCACGCATGGGGTCCAGCCGTTATCCCGGCAAACCTCTAGCGCTTATTCACGGTGTGCCCATGGTTGGGCACGTCGCCTTTCGCACGGCCATGAGTTCGACGCTTTCGGCCACCTATGTGGCCACCTGTGACGATATTATTGAGAATTACTGCAAGACGGCCGGACTGGCCTGCATCATGACGGGCGATCACCATGTGCGTTGTTCCACACGTACCGCCGAGGCCCTGCTCAAGATCGAGGCCGCCACGGGTACAAGGGCCGACATTGTGGTTATGGTACAGGGCGACGAACCCATGGTGAGGCCGGAGATGATCGACGCCGCTGTGGCCCCAATGCTGAAGGATCCCTCCATCAACGTGGTCAACCTGATGGCCGATATGGACACTCTGGAAGAATTTGAGGACCCAAACGAAGTCAAGGTGGTGGTGGATCGTCACGGAGACGCTCTGTACTTTTCGCGTGAACCTATCCCGTCGCGGAAGAAGGGTGCTGACAAGGTTCCTATGCGCAAACAGGTTTGCATCATTCCCTTCCGGCGGGACTACCTGATACGTTTCAACGAAATGGAGGAAAGTCCTCTGGAGATTTATGAATCCGTGGACATGATGCGGATTCTGGAATACGGCGAGAAAGTGCGAATGGTTCCCACTACGGCCCGCACCTGGAGCGTGGACACGCCGGAAGATTTGGCCCGCGTGACACGTCTGATGGAAGGCGATGACCTTATGCCCAGATATGTGAAATCGGATGAAACTCGCTAACCTCTTGCCCGGCGTCGAGCCCGGTATTCGACGGCGTCTTGCTTCGGCCCTTGAGGAACTGTGGATAGCGCTGTTCGCGTGGATACCCACGCCCTTGGGAATGGCGCTGCGCTTGCTGGCGTGGAGGTGTCTTTTCAGGTACTGCGGCTTGGTGCGCTTTGGCACTGGGCTGAGCCTCATCGGTTGTCGGGGAATGCGGCTGGAACGGGGTGTGCGTTTGGGTCGGGGATGCTTCATCACGGCCACGGACGGAGAGCTGATACTGCACGATAGCGTGGCCATCTCTCCCTTCGTGCACGTGGGCGCGGACGCGGGGCGTATCGAGATAGGCAGGCAGACGGCGGTGGGGCCTGGCACGGTCATTCGTGCTGCCAACCATTGCATTGCCAGGCGGGACATTCCCATGATGCAGCAGGGTCATGTGCCTGGGCAGATTGTCATAGAGGAAGACGTGTGGATAGGGGCCAACTGTGTCATCACTCCGGACGTTCACATCGGTCGAGGAGCCGTAGTGGGGGCGGGGGCCGTGGTGACACGCAATGTGGCGCCTTGCAGCATTGTGGGTGGCGTGCCCGCCAGATGTATTGGCATGCGCGGACAAAATACCCCCTCCTGAACAGCACCATTGGGGAATCTTATGGCCTTGCAGTGCCTTGTTTTTGATTGCGACGGCGTTATTCTTGACAGTGTGCCGGTAAAAACTCGGGCCTTTGCCCGTGTTGCCGAACCTTTTGGGGAGGAGGCCAGGGATCGTCTGCTCATGTACCACAAGGTTCATGGAGGTGTGAGCCGATACAAAAAATTCGCGTGGCTGTATGAAGAGGTTCTTGGAAGGGATATTACTCCAGAGGAATCCTGTCGGCTTGGCGATCTTTTTGCCAGCTACGTCAAGGATGAGCTCAAGCACTGTGCCCTGATACCGGGCATTCAGGATGTGTTGGACACCTGGCATGAGAAATTGCCCCTCTTCGTGTGTTCTGGAACGCCGCAGGAGGAACTGGTCTCGGTTCTCAAGTTGCGTGGTTTGGACGGATATTTTGTTGGCATTCACGGTTCACCTCCGGCCAAGGCTGAATTGCTGGTCAGCATCGTACGTGACCGGAAGCTGGATCCCGCCGACGTGCTCATGGTTGGAGATGCCCCGACCGACCGTGATGCAGCAGAGCATGCGGGTACGCAATTCTTTGGGGTCGGTCCCATACTCAAGGGGGGAAATTTCCCCTGGGGTGAGGACCTTTTGGGTTTGAATGCCTGGATTCAGGAGCGGGTGTGAGTTCGGGGAATTTTCTTATACCGGAGAGATCTCTAGCCGAGAGTTATTTCACCGGCAGAAAAAAGCGCTTTTTGACCGCAGTGTTTCTTTTGTGGAGTCTGGGACTGGGTGCCTGTGATTCCAGCACGGACGTACCTTCTGGTTCAGAAATGGACAGCGTGTCTACAGGCGGCTTGTCGCGGCAAGAGGATATCGCCTCGCAACAGCAGAGGTCACTCGCTTCTGATTGTGAAAAGGCGACTCAAAGCGTGACGCCGCCGAGGACGGAAGAATTGGCTCGTGCCGACAGTCTGGTAGCCTTTGCCAATGCCGCTTCCCTGGCGCTCTCTTCGGGCAAATACGCCCAGACGGATGTGCTGGCGGCCTATACTGAATATTATTTGGCGGAATGGCAACTGGCCAAATGTCCAAAGATTGACAGCGAGTTGGACGCTGCCCTGGCCGCACAACTTGTTCCGCCGTCGGGCCTGTTCGCATCGGAACATCAGGCGAAGATGGCCGCCCGTGTGAAGAGCATGGACAGGGCCATTGATGACATGCGCAAGGCCTACAGGGCCCTGGAAGCCTATGTGACGGACCCTTCCATACGAGACAACGGGCTCAAGGGACGGCAGCTGGGCGAGCGTGTGCTCAGGGCTCACAGGGCCTACAGGTCTGCCCGCGATGACTGGATGCGCCTCGTTGAAAGCGAATCAGGACCCGCAGAAGAACTCCTGCTACGCGACCACCCCTTGCGGCGTCAGATACGTGCCGCTAATGCTATTTTTGCCATCCATCGTCAGGTACAAGAACTCCTGGCTCAGCCGCACACAGATAACAAGGCCCTTGCCTCACTGGTGGAGGAACTGCAATCCCGCATCGTTGAGGCGGAACGACCGCCCTTCAGGGCCTCCCCATCCGTGGAGCGGCAGTACCGTCAATTTCTCAAGGATGCCGCAGCCTATCGGCATGCCATGGAACGCGGCATGGCTGAAGGCTTCCACAATGCCGTGCGTCAGGAAATGAATAATGCCGTGCTGGCCTGTCGTAACGCCTATAATGCTTTCGTACGCCAGGCCAACGGAAACAGGTAGTCGGCTTTGGCCGGAAGGATGCCTGCCGGAATTTTGACGAAATTCTTTAGATATTTTTTAATATATTGAAATTACATGATAAATAATATTGGCAAGAACATTGCATAAACATGGCACATAAAGACACAAATCCACCTGAATGGGAGGTTGCCATGTTTTTTTTATTGGGAGGCCAGGAAAAAAAGAAGCGCAAGGGTGAAAGACAGAGTGGTTCTATGGGTGCAACAGAAAAGGTGCGTGAGGTCTTTTTGGCCGGCCGTTTCCCTGTGGTGACAACGCATCAGGTCGAAGGGCGTCGTATAGCTAAGGTGCTGGGACTTGTCTGTTGCCGTGGTTATGACTCCGAAGAAGCCTTTTTCGGTATGGCTGGGCGTGCTATGAATAAAGGGGCACAGGCTATCGTAGGATACAATGAGAACGTGGCTTTCCATCCTGACGGCAGCAAGTATTTTTCCTGCTTTGGCACGGCTGTCATGTTTGACTATGATCCCTCCGACCCCGACGCGCTGCCGCTGATGTTGCAGCAGAAATTCAGGGCACAGGACCAGGGCGGTCTCAACGAAATGATATAGCAGAAAGGTTCAGGGTGGAGACGCGGGCGAATCCACCCGTGAATGGGGAGAGGACTGTCTCCTGGCTGATTAAGCTGGGGATGGGCTGCGGGAGTTCCCTCCTTGTGGGGTTAGCGAGTTTCGACGGCCTCTGCCTGTCACTATCTCAGGCGTGGGTATTATGCTGATATTGTTGTTTGCGGATGAAGTTTTGGAAGCCAGGAGTGCCATTAATGGCGTGTCGATTTTTTTAACATTTGGTTCCAGAGAGTAGCCGGGCTCAGTTTGACCGCAGTCTTGCACCCTGAGGGCATGTGGCCTATAATATCAGAAAATCTCATTTTTCAGGACAGTAACCCACTTCGCTGGTATCGGGCAAAATTCGCGCATTTCCTACGGGGGAGCAGGAGTGCTCGGGTGTTTACAGCTCGGAAAGCGTTTATCTGCTTATCAGGTCACGATTTGTGATCTGGGAGTTTCTTGAAGCTCCTTTTCGCTGGGGAAAGCGAGCCGCCTGCCGCCCGTTAGAGCCAGAGGCCTTCATGTCACATACCATTGCCATTATTGCCCCATCTTCCGTCCCCTATCAGATAGGAGGGGCGGAAAAGTTTTGGCTGGGCTTGCACAGGGCGCTCTCCAGATACTCGGGCAGTTCTGTTGAATTGATCAAGCTGCCTTGTCCGGAAGACACATTTCCCGAGGTCGTGCGTTCGTACAGGACATTCAGCGAACTCAATCTTGACCATTTTGACATGGTTATCAGCACCAAGTATCCCGCCTGGATGGTGCGTCATCATAACCATGTGCTGTATTTGCAGCATACGCTGCGTGGATTGTACGACACGTATCATTTTACCGGTCTCCCTGAACGGCTTGATATAGTGCCAACAGGGCTGCACGACCTCATGGGCTGCCTTCGCAAGGAGCAACCTTCACGAGATGATCTGCACACGGCTTTTGACTTACTGGAGCGGGCCTTTGCCGTCAAAAGCCTGCCCTCCAGCCTTTTTGCCCATCCCGGCCCTCTTTTGCGTGAAACAGTGCATTTTTTTGACCGGGTGGCTCTTCATCCCGCACAGATCACAGCTTATCTGGCCATATCCGGCAATGTTACCAGACGCAAGGACTACTTCCCCCAGGGCGTGTCCGTAAAAATCCTGCATCATCCCTCTGACATTCTAGAATATGCCAATAACGGTCACGAATATTTTTTCACGGCCAGCAGGCTCAACAGGACAAAGCGCGTGCATCTCATCGTGGAAGCCATGCGTCATGTTTCGGGCAACACGCCCCTGCTCATCGCTGGCACTGGTCCGGAGTTGCCGTTCTTGCGCGACCTGGCTGGAGATGATCCCCGAATTCGTTTCCTGGGGTATGTGCCCGATGAGGAGTTGCCAGGTTACTACGCCAATGCCTTGGCCGTGCCTTATACGCCGATGGACGAGGACTATGGCCTCATAACCATTGAGGCCATGCATTCAGGAAAACCGGTAATCACTACCCACGATGCCGGCGGACCGTGTGAATTTGTTCATGATGGCAAAACGGGCACTGTCTGCGACCCCACTCCTGAATCCCTGGGAAGGGCTCTGAATCGTATGGCGGAAAATCCCGAACTTGCCGCCAGGCTGGGACGCAACGCTCAACAAGCCGTTGCCCATATTGTCTGGCCCGAGACAGTAAGGGAGTTGATGACCTATATCGGACATTGCGGCATAACCCGTGCCCGGCACGAACGCAGGGCGATACTCGTCCTTTCCACCTATCCCGCTGACGGGCAGGGCGCTGGAGGGCAGAGGCGTTTGTACCATATGTGTCTGGCGCTCGCCAGGCACTGGCACGTGCTGCTTGTGTGTTATGATGATCAGCAGCGCCAGTGGCATGCGATGAACGAACTGGCCCCCCATGTCCAGGAATGGCGTCTGCCACACGGGGCGGCACGGGAGGAGGCCGCCAGACTATCTGCCCTGACCGCTGAAAGCATTGCTGACGTGGCGCTCATGCGAACGTGTGCGTCCGATGTCGTCCTCGG
>JAGAEE010000223.1 GCA_017613295.1 Desulfovibrio sp.
GAGATTTTGTGCCTGCAGCACAGCAACGAGTTTTTGTTTGGCAATTTCCCCCATGGGACACAGGGGTAAACGCATCTCTGCTGTCATTTGTCCCATGAGCTCGAGAGTCGTTTTGACGGGAATGGGATTGCTTTCAAAGAAAAGAGCCTCATGAAGCGGAAAGAGATCGTGGTGAATTCGTCGGGCTTCAGTCAGATCACCCCTGGAAAAGGCATTGCACATGGCAGCCACTCGTCCAGGAACGATGTTTGACGTGACCGAAATGACACCTTTGCCTCCTAAAGCCATAAGCGCGAGAGCGGTCAGATCGTCTCCAGAAAGAACGCAGAAGTCTTCTGGGCATTGTTCCAAAATACGACTGGCCTGTGTCATGTCCCCCGTAGCTTCCTTGACACCCACAATATTGGGACAGTCGTGGGCCAATCGCGCCAGTGTGTTAGGAGCAAGGCTGCATCCCGTACGTCCCGGCACATTGTATGGTACGAGAGGCAGGTCGACGGCCTCAGCTATTGCCCTGAAATGACGATACAATCCTTCCTGTGTAGGTTTGTTATAATATGGCGTGATAAGCAGTGCACCATCGGCACCGGCTTTTTGTGCGAACCGTGTTAATCGTATGGCCTCAGTGGTGTTATTGGATCCAGCACCTGCCAGAACTGGGACTCTTCCCTTAGCCTGATCGATACAGATTTCTATGACCCTTTCGTGTTCTTCATGGGAAAGAGTTGCCGATTCACCGGTTGTGCCACAGGGCACGAGGCCATGTATTCCTTCGGTGATCTGTCGTTCAATGAAAGAGCGATATGTTTCCTCGTCAAGTCTATTATTTTTGAACGGAGTGACTAAAGCCGTCAACGCCCCTGAAAATGGCATTGTAAACTCCTGTGGGATCATGCGTTATTAAAAGGAAAAGGCGACTACATACATATGATTTTTTATTTTAGCTGATCTCTTTGTCAAGGTAAACATATTGGAACAAAGTCATTTTTCGTCGGGTAGTGGTTGCAAAACGGGTCGCTGACCAAGCCAGTCAAGCATGCTTAATCGGAGTTGTTGCAGACGGCCAGCCACATTACGTATGTCCAAGGCGGAAGGGCTTGAAGGGGCATAGCGTAGAAGCGGTTGTTGACGACAAACAGCCTCGGTAAGCTTTCTGTCATTTCGCACATGTCCAAGAAAAAGAGGTTCAAGATGGAGAAAATGACGGCATGCACCGTGGAGTTTTTCAAAGGAAGCTTTGGCTTCAGCCGTTGACGAAGCCTGGTTGACAAGCACCATGAATTCGCGCAGCCCATATCGATTATTGAGTACTTTGATCAGGGCATAGCTGTCAGTCAAGGAGGTCGGCTCTGGAGTAATGATCACTATACGAACGGAAGCCAAGGCGGCAAACGTTTGAACCGTGCCGGATATTCCGGCGCCGATATCCATGAAGACGTAATCGTACTTATGTAAGACCGGCTCCAGACGCGAAAGCAGCATGTCACGCATGTCGGGCTGCAGTTCCGTCAGTTCCGGCACACCTGAAGCGGCCGGAAGTACGTCGAATCCCTCGTTTTTCACTTTATACAGCACGTCCTCTATACTGGCTTCGCCAAGAAGGGCAGTTTGGAGGTTTCCTTCTGGAGTTATGCCCAAGAGCACATCCAGATTGGCCAAGCCCAAATCACAGTCCATCAGGAGAGTTTTGAAGTTGGCATCCCGCAAGGCACAAGCCAGATTGAGCGTCATGTTGGTTTTGCCGACGCCACCCTTGCCGCTCAGCAGGGCGACACTTAATGTTGTATTTGCCATCAGTTGCTCCCAAAGAAAAGAAATCGTTTTTCACTGGAATGGACAAGTGAGCTTCGTTTGTCCAGAGCCTCTCCGCCTGCTATGGAAATATGACCCTGGCCTTGGGAAAGCGCGTCTCCCAAAGCTTGTTCACATTGCTGGAGCAACGCGGCCGGTGTGGAATGCGTGTGTGGATCAGTACAGACAATACTCACAGCGCAGGAGGGAGGTTCTGTTTGGCAGTCTGTGGGAAGCTGGCAAAGCTGTTTTGCCAGGGCCATGAAATTTTTTTGAACATCCTCAGCCATAAGTCGAGCATGCAACATGCCCACGCCAGGCAACAGAAGGACATAGCGTCCTGGACCGGTATTGCCAAGACTGTCACATTCCTCGCGAATTTGTGTCAGGCATGTTACCAGCCCGGCATCCAGGGCGTCGAAGGCTTTTTGGGAAAGCTGCTTGTAGAGTGTCTCCCGATTTCGCAACGTAACCTCGACAATGGCGAGCTCACCTCCAGTGCGAGACAGACGCAGTAATTCCCGTTGGATTTGATCAATAACCATTTCGTTAAGCAGCATGTGCGCCAGATGCAAAGCTCCTTCGTCGCTTTTTTCCGAATAATCTGGTTCGGAAAAAAGTGATGGTCCTACAGACAATGCGCACCATCGCCCGGAGAGTTTGTCACGGCAGATCTTTCTCCAGCGCCCGATATTTATCCCGGGCAGGAGGCGTGCCACAAGAACGGCATCATGGTCTTTCTTCCTCTGACCTTTGGTCTCTTTATCGGCCATGTGCTGGAAGGCAATCAGTTCGTCATTGAGGTCGTTGAATTCAGTGGCGTTGTTCATGGCGGTACAAAAGGTAATCGCGTTGAAAAATATCAATTTGGCCATCTAGCACACCATCTACGTCGCCAACCTCAGTGCCGGTTCGATGGTCCTTGACGAGACGGTAAGGTTGCAGGGTATAGGTGCGTATCTGGCTGCCAAAGGCTATAGCGTCCTTGTCGGCGTACTCGGCCTGAAGCTCGGCTTCACGTTTTTGCACTTCAAGATTGTATAGGCGTGCGCGTAAAACACGCATGGCCGAATCTTTATTACGGTGTTGGGATCGCTCATTCTGGCATTGTACAGAAATTCCCGTGGGCAAGTGGGTGACTCGCACTGCTGAACTGGTCGTGTTGACACCTTGGCCTCCTGGGCCACTGGATCTAAATATATCTACACGTATGTCTGTTTCCTTGATGTCCAGCTTGATATCATTGCCAGCATCAGGGATGACATCTACAGAAGCAAAGGAAGTATGGCGGCGACCGGAAGCGTCGAAGGGCGAGATGCGAATCAGACGATGAATCCCTTTTTCACTTTTGAGAAAGCCGTAGGCATGCGGTCCCGCGATGCGTAGCGTGACGCTCTTGAGTCCGGCCTCGTCGCCGGGCAGATAATCCAGCTCTTCTGTCGTGTAACCATGTCGCACGGTCCAACGTGAATACATGCGAAGTAGCATCTCGGCCCAATCCTGCGATTCGGTACCGCCTGCGCCGGGATGAATTTCAAGAATGGCGTCCTGGTTATCCTCTTCAGCCGAGAGCAGCATGACGAGTTCTGTCTCGTCAAGCATTGTGGCGAGATCACGTTGTTGAATATCAAGGGATTCCAGAGCTTCGGCATCTTCGTTCTCCGATGCCAGCTCAAGCCATTCGTGCATGTCGTCATAACAGGTCTTGAGGCGAGAAAGACGTGTTACTTCATCTTCAAGACGGCGTTTTTCTTGCAGTATGGGAGTGAGTGCTTCGGGTTTTTCCCAAGCACCGGGACGGGAAAGCTCTGTCTCTATTTCCTGAAGTCGCTGTTCACTTGAGGCAACGTCAAAGACGCCTCCAAAGGGTTTCGAAACGTTGTGTGAGAGTCTGACAGAGAGGGCGGAGATCACTGAGTTGCAACATAGCTAATCATTAGGTTGAAGGTGAAGGCCGTGCAAAGTGCCTGAAATGCGCAGCCAGCAAAATAGTAGTCATAAGGATCAATGCGAGGATGGGGAGCCACGGGGCGTAACAATGGTACAGACTAAACTTGTTTACCAAGGCAGCACGTCCCCACAATGTTTGTGCGCAGAATTGTCTCCCGCATAAAAGCAAACGTCCTCGGGTATCTACGACGGCCGAGATGCCAGTATTGGTTCCCCGCAAGATCCATCGATTCTGTTCCAAAGCTCGCAAAGTAGTCAAATACAGGTGTTGACGGGCTGCAGGCGTATTACCAAACCAACCGTCATTACTGATATCCACCAGAATATTTGCCCCTTTCGCAACGCGTTCCTGTGCAAGCCAAGGGAAGATCCCTTCATAGCAGATGAGTACACCAAGGGCAAGGTCGTCCAATCGTAAGGGTGCGCTGGAAGTCCCTTCACTGTAAACACCAACCCCCTGAAGCAGTGCTTCAAGAAATTCCCAGTTGAGCCATCTTGGCAGGTATTCACCAAAAGGCACCAAATGAATTTTGTCATAGTGGGCTACAGTTTCGCCGTGTTTCCCAAGCAACACGGCCCGGTTATAGATACTGGCGTCTTCAGGGCCGTAAGTCTGATCCCTGCCGGGAGTTCCAAGCAGCAGTGGATGACCGTGACGGGCGACCATTGCACGAATTTGTGGGGAATACAGGCGATTTTCTTCAAAAAAGAAAGGCATAGCTGTTTCAGGCCAGAGAATCAGAGGCTGTTTGTGTGGATGGGATGAAAGTGCCTGTTCGGTGAGCGTCAGGTAGAGGTCTACAGTATGGCGTTGAAATCTCGGTACCCATTTCTGATTCTGTTCCACATTGCCTTCGACAAAAAGTACGTCAATGGCATGAGGATCATGGGTGAGTTCATCGGTCCTGTGAGCTGTAAGTTGATAACTTCCGTAACAGAGCATGAGCAGTGCAAGAAGAAACCCAGCAGCAAGACAGCCACGTCTGCATTGTTTTGCAATTATACCAAAATGGCAAAGCAGCGTGATCGTGACCCATGATCCAGACAGAGCATAGGCGCCGATAAGGTCGACTGCCTGCACAAGAAGAGGAAATGCGGCAAGGGCTCCGGCGATGGTCAACCAGGGGAATCCCAAGACACGTCCGCTCAGTTCTTCTAAAAGATACCAAAGCAGCCCTAAAAGAACGGCCTGTATCCATGGGGAGCGACAGCGCCAAGCATACGCCGCCATACAAAATAATCCTCCAGAGGCGGTAATGCACGTTGAGATGAAAAAGGCGCACCCCATGGCTGGCAACCAAGGCAGACCACCCACATTGTGAACGGGTAGAGTCAGCCAATAGAGAGTGATCACTCCTCCAATCAATGAACAAAGCCATCCAGTCCGCAGGGCAGACATGCGATTGGCAGACCTCCAACCCAAGTTGGCAAGACCAAGAGGCCAGAGCAAGACCATGATTGGCAGCTGAAGCACATCGTTAGGAAATCCCAGCCACATGCCGATGATAATGGCTGGATACCAAAGAATATGAGGGAAGGCAGAAACTATTCGGGTACGAAAATTCATTCTTGTGTGTCAGTCTTTTGTCCCGAGGTGGAGGTGTCGTGACCTGCAGGCTCCATGCGCAGTCTCTGAATGAGCTTGCGATCGGCTTCTAGCACAGTGAAAGTCCATCCATGTAGTGTAAACTTTTCGCCTTGCTCGGGTACATGTCCCGCCTCCATGCTCAAATAGCCGCCAATAGTGTCCACTTCGTCAGAGGAGAGCCTGGCACCAAGTTCTTGCAAGTCTTCCAGCTGGGCTCGTCCGGTAAGTTCGAAAACATTGTCGCCCGGTGAACGAATGTCTTCCTCGCGAGGAGCATCGTGTTCATCTTCAATGTCACCAACGATTTCCTCAAGCACATCCTCAATGGTAATGAGACCGGATGTCCCGCCATATTCGTCCAGTGCTATGGCAATATGTTGTTTGCTGGCGCGGAATTCCTGCAAAAGTGTACGAATAGATTTGGTTTCTGGCACAAAAAAAGGCTCACGCATGACAGACAGCACTGACGGTGCATCGCCTTCATGGTCAAGCAGGCTGCTTAGAACGTCCTTGGCATGGAGTATGCCAACAATATTGTCGCGTGTGTCCTTGTACACGGGAATACGTGAATGCCCAGAACGGACGATAACACGTGCGACTTCTTTCAAGGGCATGTCCTCTGGAACACAGTCGATGTCTGTGCGAGGAGTCATGGTATCCTGCACTTGAAGTTCATCAAAGCGAAGAATCCCCAACAGCATGGATTCCTCATAAGGTTCTACTTCGCCATCGGCCCTAGCTTCGACTATGGCTTTTTCGAGAGATTCCTGATTGTCGTGCCCGAACAGTCTGCCCAAGCGCGACCAGATGGTACTGTGACCTTCCGTACCTTCGTCCAAGACAACCTCCATGAGTAAAGTAGTAAAAGAAGTTAGGTCAGCCGACGCTGTTCCCTGTCCATTTGCATGACCCATTGGGTTATGGGGGAAACACCACTGTCCTGTTTGCTGTGGAACCAGTTGATTTCAGATTTACCGTGCTCAAGCACAGCCCAGTTGGTGAATTTCATGCCAAGAATAAGCATCGGCGGATCCTGTTGGTTACGCAGATTGGTAACATCGCAGGTACACCAAAATGTTACCATGCGCCCCTCCTTGCCCATGTGATACACAATAAGACAAAGAACCTGCGAACCAATTTCAAGGTCTACAGGAGTGGCGTCAAGATCGGACAAAGGAAAGCCGAGTGCCACACCAGTACCTGAAATATCTGATACCTGAACGGTTTCATTGCCTGTGCCGTATTTGTAATGCAGCAGAGGTCTGCCAATCTCAGAAGTATCACGTGGAGGTGGCTTGCCCAATGGCAAATCCCACAAGCCGATGATACGTACGGTTTCCTTGGGTGGATTGACGCGAAAAAATTGGCGTTTTTGTCCGACACTGATATCTGTAGGAAAGTCCAAAGTCAGGCGGGATTTCTCAATGCCTCCCTGAACACGGCGCACCGTAGTGGAGAATTTGTAGAAAGTCGGTCCATCTGTAGAGCGGATACGAAAATAGACATCAATCGATTCGCCGGAGAGTTCAGGAGAAACGTATGAAAGAATTTCCAGTTCAAGCGAATCCCGGACGGAAACAAGCATTCCCGATAAGGCTTTGTGCTTGGTATTGATATTTTTGGCGCTGAGATCAAACAGCTCGTTTTGCGTCTGGGCAGTTTCAAGCAATTCGTGCATGACTTGCAGACGTCGTTTCGCCGCTCCTGATCGCTGCATACGCTGGTGAACAATAAAAATTGTAACGCCCACTGCCATCAGCAGCACGGCGATGGTAATAAGCAGTTCTAAGTTCGTCATGTGACCACCGTCGTATGATGGTTGACGTGTTTACGCCATAAAGGCGTGTGGAGATCTGGAGTGGGATTTTGAAGGGAGCAATCCCAGTTTGTGCAGGTGTATCTCCAGACAAGCCACTGCAGCTGGTGTCACGCCCGAAATCCTGCCAGCCTGACCGAGGCTTGACGGACGCACACGGTTCAATTTTTCCACCACTTCTAGAGAGAGTCCAGCTATCATGGCATAATCAAGGTCATGGGGCAAGGGGGTTGTTTCGAGCCTTGCCGAGCGAGCCACAAGTTCTTTTTCACGTTCGAGGTAACCGGCATAC
Source organism: Desulfovibrio sp. (assembly GCA_017613295.1). GTDB lineage: Bacteria > Desulfobacterota > Desulfovibrionia > Desulfovibrionales > Desulfovibrionaceae > Desulfovibrio. Next base: position 7,438 of record JAGAEE010000223.1, read on the forward strand.
TTGATTTCCGTTTGCACGCTTTCAGCGGCATTTCCAGCAAGATTTCTGGCTTCATCGAAGAGAATCTGTGAAGAAGTTTTGCTATTGTATGTCTTAAACAGACCTGCAAGAGTGTCCATAGTGACATCAGGCCGTCGCAAAGCCTGGGCCAGAGTGCATCCTGCTGCGAGTCCAGCTTCTGACGGCATGTCCTTTCCGGTTGGAATGCGTTGCTCGTTCAAAAAATCTCTGAAACGCGTTGCGGCTTCCTGCCTTAAGCAATAAGCATGCCATTGCTGATCGTCCACAAGACCAAGTGATCGTCCCAGAGGAGTGAGGCGTGTATCAGCATTATCTTCCCGCAGCAGGAGACGGTGCTCGGCACGTGAGGTGAACATGCGGTAGGGCTCTTCAGTGCCCAGAGTCACCAAGTCGTCCACAAGCACCGCCATATATGCCTGGTCTCGCCTTGGGCAAAAAGGGGCACATTCACGAAGCGAACTGGAAATATTGAGTGCAGCCCAAATGCCTTGTGCGGCAGCCTCTTCATAACCGGATGTGCCATTGATTTGACCGGCCAGCCACAAGCCGGGTACAATTTTGCTTTCAAGAGTAGGGTAAAGCTGGATGGGATCGCTGTAGTCATATTCAATGGCATAGCCGGGGCGCAGCATAATTGCGTGTTCAAGTCCGGGTATGGCGTGCAGCATGGCTATCTGTACGTCCAGAGGCAGACTGGTGGGTATGCCGTTGCAGTAAATTTCCTGGCTATGTAAACCTTCCGGTTCTAAGAAAATTTGGTGACGTTCACGTTGTGGAAAGCGCGCTACTTTGTCTTCAATGGATGGGCAGTAGCGTGCGCCTGTCCCTTGAATGACGCCAGTAAACAGCGGAGATCTGTCAAAACCATCACGAATGATATCGTGCACACGGGCGTTGGTCCAAGTTATATGGCATGACACTTGTGGCAGTGCTGGAGCCGGACCGTGAAAGCTGAAACCTTGTGGTGAAATTTCGCCTGCCTGTTCTTCAAGTCTGGAGAAGTCGATGGAGGACTTGAGCAGGCGTGGAGTGGTTCCAGTCTTCAGGCGTCCAAGTTTCAGACCAAGGGAGCGTAGACTCTCTGAAATCCCTAATGCCGGAGCGTCGCCAAGGCGGCCGCCAGGCAGATGTGTCAGTCCCATATGCATGAGACCATTGAGGAATGTGCCCGTGGTCAATAGAACGTGGCGGGTTGCGAACTGAAGCCCCTGAGCCGTACGCACTCCTGTCGCACGTCCAGTGGCTGTTATAATGCCAATTACGGAATCCTGCCAGAGGCGTAATCCCGGCGTAGAGTACAGTGTATTCTTGAGTGAACGCTGGTAGGCATCTCTGTCAATTTGAGCACGGGTAGCGCGTACGGCTGGGCCTTTGCTCATGTTCAGTACCCTGAACTGAATGCCTGCCGAGTCTGCCCACAAACCCATCATGCCGCCCAAGGCGTCAATTTCGCGAACCATATGCCCTTTGGCCAAACCGCCGATGGCAGGATTGCACGACAGGTAGCCCAAACGGTCCAGATTGCCGCTGATAAGAAGCACCTTGTGTCCAAGTTTAGCCAGTGCCACAGCGGCCTCACTGCCGGCGTGACCGCCGCCAACCACTATGCAGTCAAATATGGCATCACACATGGGCTTGCATAAGAATATGGGCGAAGACCCGAGCGTCATTAATGGTTGAAGTGATGGAAGAGCGTTCGTCAGGAGCGTGGCAGGTATTTTCTATACAGCTCCACACGGCCGCAGGAAAGCCCTTTTCTCGCAAGAAGGCAGCGACAGTCGCTCCGCCAATGCCTACGGCGCGTGCCTTGACGCCGTATACTTGCATCACGGCATCCTTCAGGGCCGTCACAACTCGGCTTGAAGCTGAAGTGGAAGAGGCTTTCTGCTCCTGTACAACGCTGATGTCAACATGAACGCCATACTGCTTTTCGACCACCGCAGCAAGATTGCGGGTTTGTGCAAGGACTTCCTCGGAGACAACTTGCGGAAGCAAACGGCAGTCCATAAAAAAAACGTCTTCGCCTGGTACAGTGTTGATATTGGGAACATTCGCCTCATGCTTGCTGGGTACGAAGGTGCTGTGCGGCGGATCAAAGAGTTCGTCCACATCGGCAAAAACCGCATGAAGGTGTTCATGGCAGGCTAGCGCCATGGCTGAAGCCGCCAGAAAGGCATTATGTCCTTTCTGTGGGGTGGAAGCATGACATTGAACACCTTTTATGTGTATTTGGATCCAGAGCTGCCCTTTTTCGGAGATTTCAATGCGATCGCCACAGGGAGAACCGGCATCCGGCACGATGAAAAGATCATCGGCACGAAACATGTCATGGGCGACCGAGAGAATGTGGCGTAGCCCATAGGCGCTTCCAGTTTCTTCATCAGACATAAAAACCAGTCCCAAAGACAAATCCGGGACGATCTGGCGGGCATTCAGTTCTTCTGCCAATAAAAGCATGCTGACAATGGCTTGCTGGTTGTCTTCGACGCCACGGCCATACAGAAAATCCCCATCACGTCGAACTTGCCATGGGTCGGCACTCCAGGCACTGATATCACCTGGGGGAACGACATCAGTGTGGCCGAAAAGCCACAACGTTTTTTTTTGACGCCCGGGAATGAGAGCTACAAGATTGGGACGGAGCCCGCTTTCCACTCGGGTATCCGCTTTATCCAAATGTATCAGGTTGCTGACGCCACATGCCGTGAGCCAAGCGGCAATATGGCGTGTCTTCAGCATCTCGCCCTGACCACTGTTCTCCGGCCCCAAGGCTCGGCAAGCCGTCAGAGTCGTCTGAATGCTGATTACACGTTCCTCACAACTCGCAGGATTGCTGAAAAGTTTTTCCAATGTATGTGTCATATTATCTGGACAACAATGGAAAGGGCCGCCTGGGCAGCCCCTTGAAGAGTATCAGTGTTCCCACATGAAGTGGCGGTTAAGCCGAAGGGTGGGCCGTTGGTGGATCAATGACCACCCTTGGCAGCACGTTTGGACGCCTTCAGCGGGTTTACCTTGGCTGCCGCTGCCACCTGAGTCTTGACATGTGTGGCAAAATTACAGCGGCCAGCCGCCCATTTTTTTTCAGGGGCTGGATAGCTTGAGCAGAATTGCTCGCCTTCGAACTCCCGAACACGATCACATCCGGCACATTGTTCCACCACGGGAGAAAGAACAAAACCATTGACCATAACGCCTTCAGCAGTTTTGGCGGCGTTTTCCAGTAGGGACATTGCAAAACCTCCATGCGCAGCAACGCGTGTATACTTCAGGTGCATGAGAGAAAAAGTCTAAAAGCTCCTGCGGCGTGTCAATTCGCCGAAGCTGGAAGATACAGAGGGACATAAAAGACTGTCAAGAGCTTTCGCTGCCTCTTTCAGTGTGAAGTCGTGCCTGCCGTCCCATATTCATCCAAATATGGGACGGCGCATGTCACAATAATCAAGCCCAGATGACCAAGTCGGTCTCATGCGGCGTGCATTGTGCCGGATGAACCGGCATCACCCTCACCCCATATCGGTAGTGTCCGCTGGAAGAGGGGATGTAGGTAGCCGAGTAGCTCATGGTGCCCGTCTCCCGATTCTGAGAACGGGGCTCCAGCCGCAGGACATCGGGTTTGCCAATAAACTCACCATTAAGAGGGGCCAATCCCATGACAAGTTGTACA
>JAGAEE010000224.1 GCA_017613295.1 Desulfovibrio sp.
AAAAACGCTTGCCATCGTTGCCCTTGTAGCCTGACCATCAGGCGGCAAGAGCCGCACGACCCACCGTCATTGAAATGGCCGTGTCAAATGCGGCGCAATGCTCTTGTGTCAACACATAGTTGGCCGCGACACATTCCTTGAGTTCCTGTGACACATTGGTCTCTCCAAAACACAATGTGCTGACCATTTTCTCCAAAGCTTTTTCCCAAGCAGTTACGCTATTGTCCGTAAACACGACGGACTTATTGCATCTGGGAAAATCCGCATACGCCGGCACGTTGGAGACCACACATTTCAGCCCGAGCGCCGCCATTTCCAGAAGTTTCAGATGGGATTTGCTGCGTGTGAACGTGGTGTCCTGAAGTGGCACGATGCCAAAATTCACTTTGGGCCGCAGGCTCTTCAGAAACGCCAAGAACCTGGGGTATTCCCGGGCATGGGAGCAATCCACACGCACCACCCACGGCCTGTGCCGTATCATGGACACATCGCGCACAGCGTCCACCAGGTACAGCTTGAACTGTGGATACCGTTTGTGCAGCGCGTCCAGGGCGGGCAGCACCATGGCCAGGTCTTCATCATGGGTGGCCGTGCCGTAATAGAGGCAGGCCAGTTCGTTCTCGCATTGCGTAGCGCCAATACTGTTGCGGCAAAATTCCGCTGGGATACGGTTCTCGTGGACAGTGATATTCCGGCACTCTTTTTTGAGGCGTTTCGTCAAATATTTCGTGGATACAATAACAAGATCAGCCGCCGCCAACAAAGCATGAACTGATTTTCTGTGCCGGGCATAATCACTGTTTGCGTCTACGTTGGCGGGCACCTGCAACAGGTCGTCGTCCACATCATAAATCAAGGAAATGCCGTTGCGCTGACAAAGGCCTATGACTTCTTCCACAAGATATTCCGGCAGCGTGTCACGTTGCAGCAAAATGCCGTCAACCTCCCTGTGCCGAAGCAGGAAGAGCAGCTTTTCCGCGTTGACGTGCAGATAGGTGACATTTCTGTGCAGGGCATTGACCGTTTTGCTGGCCAGACGCACGAAATACGTGGCATTGCCATTGATTTTCAATACCGCGATAAGGGGACAGCTCATTCCCCGCAACGAACTTTTGTAAAGGTCATAATATTTCTGCGCCATGAGCGCGGTATCGTAACCTTTCAGATATTCGCGCTGCCAACGGGCAAGAGAGGCCATCTTTTCGTCGCGTCCGGCGGCGTCAAGCGCGATACGGCACAGCGCCTCGTAAACTTGGGGCACGTCACCGTAGTCGATAACCCAGCCGCAGCCGGATTCCTGCGTGCGAGCCGCCACGTTGGGGAAATTCAGGGCAATGGTGGGAATGCCGCTGGCCCACATCTCCGTCAGGGTGTGGCAGTACGTTTCGTCCCAGATGGAGAAGACCACGCCGAAGTGCGGGCGAATGGCGGCAAGTTTCGCGGATATATCCTCCCGATCATAGGCACCGTACACTTTGATGTTGCGCGGGATGTCACAAGCGGACATTTTGCCAAGAACGTGAAATTCGAAAAGGTTCTCCCTGTCATACAATACAAGTTGCCGCACCAGTTCACTCCCCTTGGCCGGGGTAATATCCCCAAGCACAAGCAGGCGTATGGGCTTGCCGACTTCCACCGAGGGCGAATTCATGGACAGTTCGGCAAAGCTTCTGCCGTGCGGGATGACGTGCAGCTTCTCTTCGGGAAGGGAAAGACGTTTGACAAACAACTCCCTGGCCGACAGCGATGTGGTGACAAATTCGTCCACATGGCTCAGGGCTTTTTTGTTGCGCTCTTGCCAGAAGTGAACAAAGGCTTCGGATTCCAGGGGGAACTTTTGCGGCCACACGTTGTCGATATAATCCTGGCAGCCTGGTATAAATTGATCCCCACAAAAATCGCCCGCATTGTCTATCAGCTTCAGGTTGGGGCTGATCATGTAATAGTCGTGCAGGGAGAAAACCGTGCGTATGTACAGCGATCTGGCAATGGCGAAGAGGTTCAGGCTGTGCCAGGCCATATGGCGCACGTGCACAATGTCAATGGCGTAGGTGACAAGGATGTTCCAGAGGAGCTCGTCATACCTGGCCGAGACGTGGCCATAGGGCTCAATGGCGTCCGGCAGCACCTCAGAAAACAATTCTCCAACAATGCCGTGCTTCAGGCGTGACAGGCTCAGCACTCTTGAGTCACAGTTGAGCAAATAACAGTCTACTCGGTCGTCAAGAGCTGTCATGAGATCCTGATTGGTCTGTGGCGTGCCGCCCGTTTTCGTGGCCGTGACAAAGAGAATCCTGGCCTTTTGCCGATAGGCGCCATGGCAGGAGGTCAAAGCCAACCGAGCCGCATATCTGATGGCGTCTAATTTTCTGTCATGGGAAAAGCAGGAAATAAGCGTGCCGTATTCGGGATACAGGCGGTCAATAACGGCACGGCCTGCCTCAAGCAATTCAGTTTTGTCTTTCTTGAATGAGGCAGCCCGCTCATGAAAGACGATGCAGTCGTCCGCCACCACATGCACATAGCCCGCACGC
>JAGAEE010000225.1 GCA_017613295.1 Desulfovibrio sp.
GGCAGGAAGCGTCCTGGGGGCAAGTCGCGCTCTTTGCGTGGCCTTGCCCTTTTGTTGTTGGCCTCATGCCCTCCCGTGGGCGGGCAGGCCGTCATGGAAGGCGTGATGATGCGCAATGGCGACGTCTATGGCCTCGCCGTGCGCGGCAGCGACGGCAGCATTTGCGCACGGCGGTATCCGTGGTTTTCGCTCACACGCCGCCCCTGGCTCAAAAAGCCTTTTGTGCGCGGCTTTCCCGTGCTTCTGGAGACCCTGGTGAACGGCATCAAGGCTCTGAACCGCTCTGTGGAGGCCGTGGCACACGACGATGAGCAGGAGATTTCCGACAGGCAACTGGTGGGAACGCTGGTGCTGGCCCTGCTCATGGCGGTCGCCCTTTTTGTGGTCGTGCCGCATCTTCTTTCCCTTGGCATGTCATGGCTGCACTGGGGAGGGGATGTGGAGGGGCTTTCCTTTCACCTCTGGGACGGGTTTTTTAAGACTTGCGTCTTCATGGGCTATATTTGGGGCATTTCTCACGTGCCGGACATCCAGCGCGTTTTTCAGTACCATGGCGCTGAACACAAGGTGATCCACGCCTTTGAGACGGGCGGCGAGGTGGATGTGGCCCTGGCGCGCGGCCGGAGTCGTCTTCATCCGCGCTGTGGCACCACGTTTCTGCTTTTTGTCATTGCCATATCCATCCTTCTGCACGCCGTGCTGGTGCCTTTGCTGCTCACGCTGTACAGTCCGCCAAATGTCGTGGCCAAGCACGCGCTCACGGTGACCTTCAAGCTCCTGCTTATCGTCCCCATCAGCGCCCTCGCTTACGAGCTCATACGCTATGCGGCGCGTTTGCAGGAGGGCCTTTGGGCTGCCGTACTGCGGGCTCCAGGCCTGGCTTTGCAAAGGCTGACCACTGCCGAACCGGACGACACGCAGCTCGAGGTGGCCCTGGTGGCCTTGCGTGAGGCCCTGGGGGTGGAGGATGGCGCCGTGGTGCACACTGTGCCGTACACGCTTGTCTGACCCTGCGCGGCCCTGAAGGGGCATGTCGCTGTGCGCATTTTGAAGGAAGGGGCGTTCTGCCGGGGCGCACGCTCCTGTGGGAGAGGTTATGTTCGCCAAACTGGAAGGTCTTGAAAAAAAGTACCTGGAGCTGGAGCAGTCTCTGGCATCTCCTGAGGTTTTTGAGGATCAGGATCGGTATCGCAAACTCGCCAAGGCGCACGCCGACTTGAGCGATGTGGTGGGGCTTTACCGGCGTCATAGGGATCTGACCCGCGAGCTGGAGGAAAACCGTCAGTTGCTTCACGATGAAGATCCGGAAATGCGGGAACTGGCCCAGGAGGAAATTCGCCGTATTGAGGACGAACTGCCCACGGTGGAACATGACCTCAAGGTCATGCTGTTGCCCACAGACCCTCTGGACGAGAAAAACACCCTTCTGGAAATACGGGCGGGCACCGGAGGCGAAGAAGCGGCTCTGTTCGCGGCGGACCTTTTCCGCATGTACACACGGTATGCCGAACTCAAGGGCTGGAAGACGGAGATCATGAGTTCGTCGCCTTCGGAATCCGGCGGGTTCAAGGAAATCATCTGTCTCATCAGCGGCACCAAGGTATACAGCCGGTTGAAGTTTGAAGCCGGAACGCACCGCGTGCAGCGCGTGCCCGTCACGGAGGCTCAGGGACGCATTCACACCTCTGCGGCCACCGTCGCCGTGATGCCCGAAGCCGAGGAAGTGGATGTGGAAATTCGTCCGGAAGATTTGTGCATCGACATCTTTCGGGCTTCCGGGGCGGGGGGGCAGCACGTCAACAAGACGGAGTCTGCCGTGCGCATTACCCATTTGCCCACCAACACGGTCGTCACCTGCCAGGACGAAAGGTCACAGCACAAGAACAAGGCCCGGGCCATGAAAGTGCTTGCCTCGCGCATCCTTGCGGCGGAACGGGCCCGACAGAATTCCGAACTGTCAGCGGACCGCAAGGCGCAGGTCGGTTCCGGCGACCGTTCGGAGCGCATCCGTACCTACAATTTCCCTCAGGGGCGCTGCACGGACCACCGTATCAATCTGACCCTTTATTCCCTGGATCGCATTATGGAGGGGGAGCTGGATCCCCTTGTGGAAGCGCTGGGCACGGCGGCCCAGGCAGAGGCCCTCAAGGCTGAGGCGGAATGACCGGCTTCAGCGAGCCTACGTCACATCGGACGTTGCGCTGAGTGACACAGCGTGAAAAGACGCATGCCAAACGCTTCAACAACCCTTGCGGGGGTCACGCCGTAGTGCAGGGCTTGCTGGGCTTCATTCAGCCAACGGCACACAATAACCCTGCTCATGTCGTCCAGAGGCTCCAGTGCCGCGTCCAGAGGATGGGACTGTTCGCCCGCCAGCAGCCGGCTCATGGCTCTTGTGCAGCACAGCAGAAGGCGTGAGGCCAGAGTCGCGTCCACACTTCCCTTGGCCGAGGTCCTGTTGAGAAACCCCGTGCCGTTCTGCACAAAGCCGGCCAGGGTCTCTTCCCAATCCCGCATGTCCGTATCGTCGTGGTGGACGGGCCAAGGCAACGTCAGGCAGAAGGAGCGTGAAACCAGCGTTGGCAGGAGTTGCTCACGTTGTGCCGCCAGCAGAACGAAGACCGTGGTGGGGGAAGGCTCTTCAAGGAATTTGAGCAGGGCGTTGGCGGCCGAGACGCGATCCTGCTTCATGATGCCCATGAGCACTA
>JAGAEE010000226.1 GCA_017613295.1 Desulfovibrio sp.
GTCGGCGCATACGCTCCGGTGCGGCTATGGAAAAATCAATATGCATGGGATCCGTCTGGTTGACATAGGTCAGCAGGGAATTGTTGCTCACCAGATTGCCCACGGTAAAATTCTCCTTGCTACTGTAGCCGGAGACAGGAGATACCACCTTGCAGTAATCCAGGTTGATCTTGGCTGTCCGCAGTGCCGCACGGGAACTGTCGTAGGCAGCGCGAGCGGCATCGCGTTCTTTCTGCGAAACAGCATTCTTTTCATACAGAGGTCGAACCCGATGCCATTCGCGTTCGGCGTTGTTGAACTGTGCCTGAGCCTGCTGCACCTGGGCTTCGTAAGTGTCCCGTTCAATCTCAAAAAGAACCTGACCTTCCTTCACAAAATCGCCCTCGGTGTACAGGCGTTTCTCAATAATACCCTGCACGCGGGCACGCACCTCTACTGAACGGGAACCGGAAGCCTGTGCCTGAAAAGCCGCAGGCCACGGTGTGTCGACGGCCTTCACTTCCACGACAGAAACCGGCAAGGCCATATTGGCCGTACCTTTTTTTTCGCTTTCGCAGGCAACAAGACTACAGCACAAACCCAGCAGCATAAGGGGGTACACAATGTCTCTTATGGTCATGCAAAACTCCATTTCGGACAACTTTGCGTCAAGACAACAATCGTATGCGCCAACGGCGCATTGCCTAAAAAACACAGAATGACACAAAAGGCAATGCTCCCTGTCAAAGGAAACATGCCCTCAATATGGTAAAAAACTGTTTATAAAAACAACGAATTACAAGAACGTATCAAATCATTGTAACCTGCTGATTTTTCAGGGAATAATTATTTATCATTTTTTTCACGAGCCTTGCTGTCCTTTCCGTGCCTTGGCACTGGCGCTGTTCAAAAAGACTGTCCACCATATGGCATCCTTGAAAAGCTCAGCGCGTCTAGACCGGTGCGTGTCGTGATCCGCCCGCATCACCGTTGTTTCAAAGGCTTTTGTCTGGCCCCCATTATCCTGAAAGATAATGCGCACTCCCACTCGTTGCAGGGCTCGTAACTGCTCAGGCGAGCATTTGGCCACCTCGCGAGAAGAGACCTCTGTGGCGACATGTGCGCTGGGCATCTGCGGGGAATACGGTCCAGGATCCCTAACGGTGAGGTCCACCAGCAATTCTGTCTTGACAACATTGGCAAGATTTATGCGACTGCGGTTAAGAACCTTCCCCTTGCGCAGCACCCGATAGTAAAGGGCTCCCCGTTCTTCGGAAGCGGCCAAAATCACCGAGACATCCCCTGGGGAATGGAAGACACCGATACTGGCTGTGGCACCAGAGTCCGAAACGATTGACGCCTTTTCTGCGGCAAGCGAGCGAGAATGACGCCACATGCGCCGTCTGGCATCCAGGAAAATGCCAACCAGAACGGCTATCAACACAACCACAATATATGCATTCAACATGTTGTTCGCCCCGGCAAAAATGGTCAAGTATCAAAGCGCAATCGCGTGAGCGTTCCTGCCCAAGCCGCGAGCAATTCCGCAACCACGGCGATGGCAATCTGCTGTGGTGTCTGGGCCCCGATATTCAATCCTATGGGGCAACACACGGCGGCCAGTTCCGCATCCGGAACTCCGGAGGCGCGCAGGGCCGCATACACCCGATCACGAGTGTCTCTGGTGCCGATCATGCCGATATATCGGGCATGGCTGGTCAAGGCCTGAGTCAGGGCTTGCCGGTCAAGGCTGTCTTTCCGCGTGAGGATGGCCACAAAGTGCCGGTGCCCGATACCACAGGCCTGCACAAGATTGTTAAAATCTGGCAAAACAAGACAGCGCCGTGCCGTGGGGAAATTGTCTGGACCGACAAAATCCCCGTTTTCGTCAACCACATCCACAACGAAACCGCTGGCATGAGCCAACCGCGCCACTTCCTGTGCAATCTGATCGCCGCCGCAAAGCAAAAGGACAGGCTGAGCGTCCTGGTTTGCCCCAAGGACGTCATTCTCCTGTTCCAGCGAGGCGTCACCTACAGGCAACTCACCGGTTATAGGCAAGTCATGCGACACATGGTCAAACTCCCTTGTCATCCCCGTTCTCCTTCACATAGCCACAGCCTTTTACCGGACAAACCACACGACGTCCGTCTCGACCTTTTTTTTCCACCAGGTAGGGAGAACCGCACTGCGGACAGGAGTCCGGCACAGGTTTGTCCCACAAGGCAAAATCACATTGGGGATACTGATCACAGGAATAAAATATCTTGCCCCGCTTGCTGCTTTTTTCCACCAGCATCCCCTTGCCGCAACGGGGACAGGAGACGCCTGTCGAAAGGGAGGCCGCATATCGGCATTCTGGATAGCCCGTGCATGCAATGAAGCTGCTGCCTGTACGTGATTTTTTGATGACCAAATCCCTGCCACACTGCGGGCACTGGCCCACCTTTTCATACTGGGGTTTTTCGGCGGTCGTCAGAACAATAGTTCCATCTTCGCCACGTTCAAAATTGCTGGTAAAACGACACTCAGGGTAGCCGGAACAAGCAAGAAAGGGGCCGGCCTTGCCAAATTTGACAAGAAGCGGCCTGGCACAGTTCGGACATTCGAGATTTGCCGGCAAACCGCCCTTAAGACTTTTCATATTTTTGGCCGCAGCAGCCAGGGCTGGATTGAAATCGTCGGCAAAATGCCGCAAAAGATCTACCCATTCTTCATGGCCTTCGGCTACCTGATCGAGATTTTCCTCCATCTGGGCGGTAAAACCCACATCCATCAGTCTCGGGAAATGCTCTAGGAGCTGTCGACACACCACCCGGCCCAAATCTGTGGGTACAAGACGTCGCTCCTGTAAACGCACATACTCGCGATCCTGCAGTGTGGAAATAATGGCCGCATATGTGGAAGGTCTGCCGATGCCCTGCTCTTCCAGCTCACGTACTAGGCTGGCTTCGCTATACCTGGCAGGAGGCTGGGTGAATTTCTGCTCCTTCTCCACCTTTTCCGCCTTGAGTGTCTGCCCCTCCGACAAGGGCGGCAGCTGCGCATCTTCCTCTGTTCGAGGCATGGCCGCCAGGAAGCCGGGGAAAAGCAGACGTTCCCCCTTGCCCCTCCAGACTGTAGGACCGCATGTCACGCTGACAGTGGTGTCATGGAAACGTGCCGCAGCCATTTGCGAGCCGACGAAACGCGACCATATCAGCCGGTAGAGATTGTACTGGTCTGGGGCAAGATACGGCTTCACGTCATCTGGGATGAGGGTGACGTCCACCGGACGTATGGCTTCATGGGCGTCCTGGGCTCCGCCGCGAGCTTTATATATGCGTTCCTTGGGAGGCAAGTACTCACTGCCATAGGTTGCGGCAATAAAACCTTTCGCCGCCTCACGGGCTTCATCGGCAATACGCGTAGAATCCGTGCGCATATAGGTTATAAGGGCTGTCAAGCCTCGCTCGCCAAGCTCCACGCCCTCATAGAGGCGCTGAGCGATATTCATGGTTCGTTTGGCCGTATACGAAAAGCGCTGATTGGCAGCTTGCTGCAGGGTTGAAGTGATAAAGGGTGGCAGGGGCGAACGCTCGCGCTCCTTTTCCTCCACGCTGTCCACTACGAAATTCTTGCCTTGCATGAGCGCTTCCACATGCCCAGCTTCTTCGGCATTGGCTATGTCAGCCTTCTTTCCTTCAATTCTGGCCAATTCCACCTTGAAAGGAGGCGGCACGGACGCCGAAAGTAGGGCATGAAACAGCCAGTATTCCTCAGGTTTGAAAGCCTCCCGGCTTTCCTCTCGCTCAACAATAAGACGCAGCGCTACCGACTGCACCCGTCCGGCTGAAATCCCACGTTTGATGGTTTTCCACAGCAAAGGAGAAATCTTGTACCCCACCAGACGATCCAGCACTCGCCGGGCCTGCTGCGCGTCAAAAAGGTGAACATTGAGATCACGCGGATGTGCCAGCGCTTCCTTCACAGCCCTGGACGTAATTTCGTTGAACTGAATGCGCTTGATGTCTCTGGCCTTATCTCGGATAAGCTCTGCCACATGCCAGGCTATGGCCTCGCCTTCCCGGTCCGGGTCTGGCGCAAGATAAACGGTATCGGCCTTGGATGCCGCCGCACGAAGATCGCTGACCACATTTTTTTTGTTCTCTATTATCTCATAGTGTGGAGTGAAATTGTTCTCTTCGTCCACTCCAAGAGAGCTGGACGGCAGATCGCGTACATGCCCCACGCTGGCCTGCACCATATACTGCGGCCCGAGGAATTTTCTGATTGTCTTCACCTTGGCCGGAGATTCAACAATAATAAGCTGTTTGCCCATTCTGTCCTCAGCTGTTGCAACGTATCCGCACTTCCGCCCTCAGGGGCATGACGTTTTCTGCATCCAAATGACCATACCCGGAACCACATCAGTCATCGCCACGGTGCATGACCCCTTCAATAGCGTCAAGTGGGAAATGTTTGTCAAGCCCTTGCATGCCACTTCTCTCTCAGGAAAAGAGCAGGACTGGACAGAGACACCCGCCTGAGGTAAGAAGCACTAAATAGGAAAATGCGCGTTCGTCAACTTCTGTGAGGAATCCATGCCGGTGTATCGATCCTTTTCCTTCCTGCTCTGTCTCATTTTTCTGTTGTTGCCCGCCTGTGTTCGCCAAAATTCCAAGGCTATTGATACGGAAGTATTACGACACGGGCATCTTGTAGCGCCCAAAGGGGATGTGAATATCGCGCCTGTGGTCTATATCAACGTCCGCGACAACACCAACCACCGTGCCTCTACCCTCCACGAAAAGACCGAGGCCAGTCTCTCGAACCTGGGGTACACCGTCGTGGACAATCCCAGTGAGGCAGGACACATTTTGCAGATAGTCGTTTTGGCCGCAGGCGAAACTTCGCTGGAAAATGCCCGTTCTGTGGTAGCTAACGGCTATGGGGCACTGTCTTCCCTCACTGGCAGTGGCGGCACCGCCATCGTCGCCGACGTTCTACTTGTGCAACGTCAGGTACCAAGTTCCAAACACGCCAGCAGGCTCAAGCTCAAGAACATTTCACGGCGTAATGCCGTGGCCAACAGTCAAATGCGTATTGTTCTTCTGGCACACAAGGAAGTCAATCTTGAAGAGGGTGTGACCTCATATATGATGGAAACCTTGGCAAGAGAATTGGCCATTTCCCTGCATAATGCCAACACTGAAACAAGTCAGCAAAAAAATCACACCATTGAGACAGGGGCCTCCCCTTAGAAAACTGACGAACGAATGTCAATTGTTCGTCACAACGACTTTTTTATACCTATAACATTTTGTCGTTATTTATTTTTTTGTTTCTGGCATTCCTGTTGCTATGCTTTGTCTGCGAAGGTTTATGCCACGCAGGAGGCAACTATGGCTCTTTCGAATTTTCTCATCCGTCCACCTTCTGAATCGCCACAGACGTCGTCGGGCACGCCACGTCGTGCCATGACGTCACAAACTGGGCAGTCCACGGCCTTTGCCGACCTCGTGAACGGCCCTTCAAACGAGAATGCCATTTCCAGCGGACTGCCTTCTTCGCTCTTGCCGCCATCCGTGGGCTATCAGCGTCACTTCGTACTGGCCGGACGCACTCCCAGCGATCTTGCTCGTGCGCAGGTTTTTAACAAGGCCGAGGCCGATCTGCGTCAGGGCAAGGCAATGGAAAACCTCATGCAACAAACTCTTTCCGGCAATTCGGGATCCACGCTGGATCTGGCTCGCAGCATGGGGGCAGCCCGCCATCTCGGTTCCATTACCGGAGCGTTTGACAGCCGCCTGCGCGGATTAAACATGGGAGATTTCGTCCATTCCAGAAAAAATGCAACCAGAGGACAGTCCTCAGGCTCACTGCGCACCAAGCCAGCACATACCGATGACACGGGGCTGGGGCAACTTTCAGCCCGTTTTGAATCTGGAAGCGACGGTGTGGCGGCAATCGGCTACGATCGCAACGGCGGCACCTCCTATGGCAAGTATCAGGTCTCATCGCGGGCTGGCAGCCTGTCAGATTTTCTAAATTTTTTGGACGGGGAAGCCCCCGACATTGCCAAACGCCTGCGCACTTCCGGCCCTGGCAATACGGGTAGCCGCAAGGGTGCCATGCCGGACACCTGGCGGGCCATAGCCAGTGAACAGCCAGAACGCTTTGAACAGTTACAGGAAGCCTTCGTTCACCAAAGCCACTACAAGCCCGCTCTGGAATCCATCATTCAACGAACCGGACTGACGGAAAAAACTTTGTCTCCGGCAATGCGCGAGGTTATCTGGAGCACAGCCGTGCAGCACGGGCCTGCGGGTGCGGCGCGTATCTTTTCACGGGCTGACGCCCTGAGCGGCAAGCCGACTGATCCGGCATATGAACGCAACCTCATCTCAAATGTGTACAAGATACGTGTAGGCCAGTTCGGCTCTTCCACCGAAAGTGTACAAGCTGCCGTGGCTAACCGCTTCAAGCAGGAAAAGGCCATTGCGCTGAACATGCTGGATGGTGCCAGATCATCCACGCTGGCGTAATTCGCATATGGCTCAACCAATGATTTCCAAGAGCGCAGCGCTCCTCATTAACCTGACACGCTTTGGCGATTTGTTGCAGAGCCAACCCCTAATTGACGAATTGCACGCCCAGGGCAAGGACGTGCATCTGCTCCATCTGGAAAACTTTTCTGGAGCCTTGTCTCTTCTGCGTCACGTGAAGCATGCCTGGCCCCTGCCAGGGGCAAGGCTTATGGCAGACATGGATAAAGACTGGCGTACCGCCACTGCCAGGTTACTGAATTTTGCCCATGACATACGCGAAACGGCACGACCAAACTGCGTTATCAATCTCACATCGACCCTACCAGCAAGACTGCTGGCAGGCATCCTCTCCGATGATATCGCCGCCATTCGCGGCTTTTGCCTGGATCGCGAAGGTTTCGGCCGTAACAACGGCATCTGGGCTTCCTTTCTCAATGGTACCACGGCAAACCGCTTGAGCGCCCCTTTCAATCTCGTGGACATGTTCCGCATGGTTGGCAATCCCGAAAGTGTCAACGATGCCGCGCATCCTCCACGCTTGCAACTGGCCACACCATCTGCCATTTCCACGGATCGGGCACAAACCTATCTGGCCGACGCTCCCTCGGGTACACGCGGTTACGTTTGCATGCAGCTGGGTGCCAGCGAAATCCGGCGGCAGTGGCCGGCTCGCAACTTTGCTTCTGTCGGTGACCGCCTGTGGCGTGAACGGCAACTGTGCCCGGTATTACTGGGTTCACCCGCTGAAACAGAGCTGGGCCGTGATTACATGGAAGCCGCGCATGGTCCCTGTATCAACACCATCGGCAAAACCGACCTTGAGACACTGGCGGCCCTTGTGCAACGTTCCCGTATGCTCATCACCAACGATACGGGCACAATGCACCTGGCTGCTGGGATGAACGTCCCTTGCCTTGCCTTGTTCCTTGCCACAGCGCAACCTTGTGACACCGGCCCCTATCTGCCAGGCTGCTGCTGTCTGGAACCGGCTCTTCCCTGCCATCCCTGCCCCTACAACAAGCCTTGCCCTAACAATCTTGCCTGTGTGACACGAATCAGCCCCCGAAGTGCTGGTGACCTTGCTTTATCACGACTGCACAAAGGGCACTGGAACGCAGACACCCTTTCCGCCATAGAACGCGAAGCAAGAATCTGGATTACTGACCGCGACAGTCAGGGCTTTGCCATTGTACGTCGACTTTCCGCCCTGCCACCTGATGATCGCAGCCTGTGGCTCACTCAGCAAAGGATCTTCTGGCGTCAATTACTTGACGACATGTCTGGAAGCCTTTCCCCGTACCCCACAGATACCGGCAAAACGAGTACACCACAGCATACTCTAGCTGCCGATTATTCCGACACGTTTGTGCAGCGTATTGGCGAAGCACTGTCCCAGGCAGAAAGCCTGCTCGGCATGCTGTCTGAGCAATGCCATCTGATAGGCAGGAGTGCCAAAGCCGGACAACTTCTGCTGCGCAACTGCGAACGCTTGCAATCCGTGTTGGATGCCTGTCCAGAACTGCGATCCCTGGGAGGTTTCTGGCGCGAATTGCGTCAAGAACGTGGCGACCGCATTGACGCTCTTCTGGATCTCACAATCCTGCTGCATAGACATATCAGCCAGTGGAGACATTTCTTCCAT
This sequence comes from Desulfovibrio sp., assembly GCA_017613295.1. GTDB lineage: Bacteria > Desulfobacterota > Desulfovibrionia > Desulfovibrionales > Desulfovibrionaceae > Desulfovibrio. Next base: position 8,152 of record JAGAEE010000226.1, read on the forward strand.
TTTGGCATGTAGTTTGCTTAATGATGAGCAACATGCTTAACGGAAAAACTTTCCCAGTGGGGACGAGGAGGGAATAACCATGATTATCGTAGACGGCAATCGCACTGAAAAGAATATCGCGGCATTTGCCAATCTGGAAGAGATTCTGAAGGACGTCATGCAGGATGAAACCATGGAAAATCGCATCGTGACTGACGTGCTTGTCAACAACGAAGCCTTTTCCGAGATTTATCCGCACCAGGCAGAGGATATTGAAAGCTCGAATATCACGTCCGTGGAAGTACGATCCATGCCTGTATCCGAAATGGCCGTGGAAATGTCTGCCGAGATGGGCAAAGTTGCCAACATGATGGAACATGGTGCCCGCCAGGTTTCACGATTGTTCCGCCAGGCAGCTGACACGGACGCCCTCGAGCTCTTTCAGGATCTGCTGGACGTGACCCGTGATTTCATGGGCATGCTGGGCGAACTGCGAAACAGGTATGCCACTGGCAGCCTTGAGAATTTTACGGAAAAGACGGAAGAGTTCTCCAACCTGCTGTCTGAAATGGGTGATGTGCTTGAAAATGAGGACTGGGTCCTTCTGGCAGACCTGCTCGAATATGAATTCGTTCCCCTGTGTGAAGACTGGCATGAAATCAGTGAAAACCTGCACTTGCAGGTCAGCGGCCTTCTGGCCCATTAAGGTAGGGATATATGAGTCAGGGAATGTGCCTTCTGAATGAAGCCCTCGATCTGGCGCGACAGGAAGCGACAGCCTTGGAAGATGGCGCGTTCGAAAAGGCCGTAGCTCTAGCCGAAAGGCGCAACGCCGTTACCGGTATGGCTTGGAAAATGTACGACAGGAACGAGTCCGAACAGTACAGGGACTGTCTTACGGAACTGGCCCATATGCAGCACTGGCTGACAGAACGTGCTACCAGAGCCTATAGCGACATCAAGGCACATCTGCAGCGATCGCGTGTGGAACGTCGGCGCATGCAGGGTTACCACAAGACTGTAGGCCATGCCTTATTGCAATAGCCTTCCACAAATGCGGGGGTGGTTTCAACCACCCCCGTAATGTCTTTCACGACGTTAATGGGAAAAAAGACGTCACGTAGGTTAGTTCGGAGTGTAAGACATGCCCGCCCGCATGGCCTGACGCACTTCCTCCACTCGAGCTTTAATATCAGGGGCTGATATAAGCTCACTGACAAGGGCACAGCAGCGAGCCCCGTGTCGTGCCACCTCGCTGATATTGTGACGTTTGA
>JAGAEE010000028.1 GCA_017613295.1 Desulfovibrio sp.
CTACGCGCACCGCCCGCACAAGCCCGTGAAGTACGTCATCTATTCGCACAGCCATGTCGACCATTACGGCGGCGTGAAGGGCGTGACCTCTCCGGAGGACGTGCGCGACGGCAAGGTGGGCATTCTTGCGCCACAGGGCTTCATGGAGGCAGCCGTGGCGGAGAACGTTATGGCGGGCACGGCCATGACGCGTCGCGCGATGTTCATGTACGGCACAGCGCTGCCGGCCTCGCCGACCGGACATGTGGGGGCGGGCCTGGGCCTGAGGACTTCCTACGGCACCTCGGGGCTGATTCCGCCGACGGATGTCATAGCCGAGGACGGAGATCGCCGCACGCTGGACGGCCTGACATTCATCTTCCTGCTTGCTCCCGACACCGAAGCCCCGGCAGAAATGCACTGGTACATTCCCGAACTCAAAGCACTCACCGCCGCCGAGAACTGCGGACACACCCTGCACAACCTCTACACCCTGCGAGGGGCCAAAACGCGCGATCCCCTGAAGTGGGCGAAAGCGCTGGACGCCACGGCAGAACGGTTCGGGGACGAGGCGGAAGTGCTGTACGGCATGCACCACTGGCCCGTGTGGGGTGGAGAAAGAGTTCGCGAACTCTTGCACCGCACAAGCGATATCTACCGCTATATCCATGACCAGACCCTGCATCTCGCCAACAAGGGCCTGACCATGAATGAAATCGCCGAAGAGCTGCGCCTGCCGCCGGAACTGTCCAGCATGTTCGCCCTGCGCGGCTATTACGGCAGCCTGAGCCACGACTGCAAGGCCGTGTACAACCTCTATCTCGGCTGGTACGATGCCAACCCCGCCCATCTGCACGTCCTGACGCCCGAGGCCGCCGCAAAGAAATATGTGGAATACATGGGCGGCGCGGAAGCCGTCCTGAGACGCGCGAAGGAGGACTTCGCCAATGGCGAATTCCGGTGGGTGGCGCAGGTGCTGGATCACGTGGTCTTCGCCGACCCGGCAAACCGCGAGGCCCGCGAGCTGGAGGCCGACGCGCTAGAGCAGCTCGGCTACCAAGCGGAAAGCGGTCCATGGCGCAATATCTACCTCACCGGCGCACGCGAGCTGCGGCTGGGCACCCCCAAACTGAGCACCGGACTCGGGCAGAACAGCCAGGCTCAGGGACTGCCGCCCAACCTGTACTTCGCCAATCTGGGCATCCGGCTGGACGGGCAACGCGCGCAGGGACGGCAGTTCTCCATGCGCGTTGTGCTGCCGACCATCCAGCAGGATTGGGTGCTTGCGCTGCGCAACGGCGTGCTGCGTGCGAAGCAGGGCGTCGGTTCCGAGAATCCGGAGCTGATCATGACGGCGACCATGCCCGACGTCATGGCCCTGTTCGAGAAACGGCTCAGCCCTGAAGATGCCGCAAAACAGGGTTTTTTGAAGGGCAATACCGCCCCTCTGTCCAGCTTCCTGGAGCTTTTGGACACATTCCGCGTGGACTTCAATATAGTGGAGCCTTAAAATAGAGTAACACACTGAAGATGCCCGGCACAATGATTGTGCCGGGCATGAAATTGGAAACAGACTCCGGTCCCGTAACGTATTAACTTTGGTCAGTACGCTGTGGGAAGATAATCATGGGCTTTTCATCAATGGCTGGCCATCGCAAGACCGCTCTTCGTTTTCCTTGGGGAAAAACATCCTGCGTTTCCCGTCAATCTTCCATGCGAGAAGGAACGCGAAGGCGCAAAGGATTTCAAATACCGCCGCGACGGCAACGCGGCCATCGAGGTGCAGGAACGTCTCGACGATTATCATTGTGACTATCCATATGCCACCCCATACGCGCAGCCCCCTGACTTCGGTCCTTCGCGCGAGCCAGAAGAGGAATCCAGCTACGACGACACCCGCAAAAACGAGCGTGTCCGGATACGGAAAATTGCCTTTGAGGATGTAGTGGCATGCCGCAGCGAGACCCTTCATCATGCCGGGCTGGCGGAAACGCGCGGGAATCTTCCCCGCGAAAGCGAGGGCGGCAGCAGGAAACGCGAAAAGCATGATACGGAACTCGTACACGGGGATTATCTTCCCTGGCAGGAAGCACAGGCCGAAGCCCATGGCAAGGACTGCGAACAGCGCCGCAAGCTGTGTCGGAATGAACGCGCAGTAGATGCCGGCCATAAGGAGCCACGGCGCCTTATGACCGGCGTATTCACCGAGGAAGAAAGAGGCGGCTATCATGCTTGTGCAGCAGAATATCGCGATGAGAGCCTTCAGCACGCGGCGTCCGCAATAATGGAAACAGAGACGCAGACCGATGGAGACGATGCAGAAAGCGAAAGCACAGAACTGAGGAGGGAGCCGCCTGAAAAAGTCCATGAAAGCTCCGGTAGAGCAAAGGACGACAAGCCCAGCGAGAAAGCAGGCGACGCCTCCGTATACAAGAGGCTTCTTCCACGAAAAAGCCTGCATGCGCGACGTATCCTCAACCAGCCGTCCGAATTCATCCTCGTCCAAAGAGTCCAAAAACCCCCTGTTGCGCCAGTCGGCAAGGGCTTTCCGCAGGGTTTCCTTTCGACCCACCATCGCGCTCCTTTCGTACCCAGTCCGCATCGGACCGCGTGTGATTATTTTCCCTTCCTGTATTGCAAGCACGCCTTTTCAGCTCTTCGCTATCTAACGTGGTGTTCACGGCCACAGGATTTCGGGACTCCGACGTTGGAAGTGGAATGTTGATCCAATGCAGCTTGAAAAATTATGCCGCCAGCGCCCCCCTTTTGCGCTACCCCGTGACGCGTTTCAGGCGTTCGAGGGTTTCCTCCCGGCCCAGAAAAGCCATAATATCCTTGAGGTGCGACCCCCCCATAAAACCCATAAGTGCCGTGCGCAAGGGTGGGGCCACTTCCTTGAATTTCAAGCCATTGTCAGCCACATAGGCGTTGAGCGCAGAGTCCACCGTATCGGCGTCAAAGGACTCGCACGCGGCGAAAACGGCCGAAAGCTTACGCAGGTGTTCCTTGCCCTGGTCGGTAAAATGCTTCTTGGCGTCCTTTTCCGCATGGACGAGCTCTGCGGCAGGCAGTACCAGCGGACGGAAGGACTCAGCCAGAGCCTTGAGATTGTTGGCACGCTCGCGAAACATGAGGCACAGCGCTTCCAACCGTTCCTGCCCCAAATCGCCAAGCCCGACTTGCTGCACAAAGGGGGCCACCAGTCTTGCCAAATCGCTCAACAGCATCTCACGCATATAATGGGCGTTGCACCACTCAAGCTTGGCCGGATCAAAGGCAGCAGACGCCGGATTAAGATTGTTCCCGTCAAAATATTCGATCAGTTCATCCCTGGTGAAAAGTTCCTGATTCCCGTGGGACCATCCTAGCCGCACCAGGTAGTTGACCAGAGCCTGAGGCAGAAGCCCATCCTGCTGGTACTCAATAACCGCCCGGGCGCCATGCCGCTTGGAAAGTTTCTGTTTGTCCGGCCCCAAAATCATGGGCACATGACCAAAGCGAGGCACGGGCAACCCCAGTGCCTCATAGATGAGGATTTGTCTAGGCGTGTTGGAGACATGATCATCGCCACGAATAACGTGGGTGATGCCCATTTCGTAGTCGTCCACTACAACAGCCATGTTGTATGTGGGCATGCCGTCGGCCCGGCGAAGCACCATGTCGTCCAGCTCGGAGACGTCCACAGAAATGCGCCCCTTGACCATATCGTCAAAAACCACCTTGCCCGTCAGTGGCGTCTTGAGTCGAACGCAGCGCCCGACACCAGGCCCAAGCTCTCGGGTGCGACAGCGGCCATTGTAGCGCGGTTTGAGACCTTTTTGACGAGCCTCCTCGCGCATAGCCTCGACCTCTTCCGGCGTACAATCGCACCAGTAGGCGTGACCTGTTTCCAGAAGTTTGTCCACATAACGGCTGTACACGTCAGCACGCTGTGTCTGGTAGGTGAGGTCGCCGTCCCAGTCCAAACCGAGCCAACGCATGGAGGCAAGGATGGAATCCGTGTATTCCTGCTTTGAACGAAGCAAATCCGTATCCTCAATGCGCAAATGGAATCGGCCGCCATAATGTCGGGCCAGAAGCCAGCAAAATATAGCGGTGCGTGCCCCACCAATATGCAAATGTCCAGTAGGGCTGGGAGCGAAACGGGTAACCACGTGCGACATGATGCCTTCCTTTGTCACGGTTCAGTTTTTTCACAGACGTCTATCCGCACTCTGCCCCATCGGTCGACCGACTCCGTCACGGGCGGAGAGGAGGCGTGCGGATTGCCCCGCACTGAAGGGAGAGGGTGCGGGAAAGGATGCCATCGGCTTCCCCGTACGTCAATCGTATCTTTCCCCCTGAAGGGAAGGGTCTCAAAACACATAGAAACTTTTGATGTAAGGAAGCCACATTGTAAAGGGGAAAAGACCTTTGGCCTCACCGTTCGTCAATGTCTTTAAATAGTTGCCTGCATACAGCCCTGATCTTAATCCCATTGGAAAAATGTGGAGCAAGCTAAAAGCGATACTTCGTAAATTGAAAGCCCGAACAGCGAAAGAATTGGATGATGCAATAACTCCAGAAGACGCAATCGGATGGTTCACTTCATGTGGTTACGAGTCCTAACCTTTTTTGAAAATGCTCTAGGGTGGCACAAATCCAAGGGGGCGGCACAAATCTAAAAAGGGCTTTCGGAGATTTTCCGTAAGCCCTTGATTTACTTGGTGCGCCCGGCAGGAATCGAACCTGCGGCCTACAACTTAGGAG
>JAGAEE010000227.1 GCA_017613295.1 Desulfovibrio sp.
CGTCAGGCCAGCGTTTTGCCTGCGGCTTCCTTCAGATTCCGCCTTACGGCGGACACCCTTGCCGTCCGGCTAACAGTTCCCCGTGACGGGCCTGCGGAGGACTTGCACCTCCAAGTTCAAGCGCCCTGCCGGGCGCACCAACAAAAAAGCCCCCAAGGCAAACCAAGGGGGCTGAAAATTTAACTTGAAAAACAACGGCTTGATTAAATCCATCCCTTCATGGAGGCAAATCCGATTCCAAAAACTGCCACTGATACTAATGTTTACCCATTCGTTCGACAAGGTTCGTGAACAAGCTGGCCTGCCATATAATGTTACGCAGTGTCATATACGCCACCTTTTCGTCACAAAACTGATCAACAACCATGTGCCGGTGCCTGTCGTCAGCAAAATGCTAGGACACAGTAAGGTATCCACCAGGACGAATATCTACTACGAGTGTCGACAAGCAGTGCGCACGGTGCTGGACAGCCCCTTTTGCCTGGGGCATAATGTTTGCCTACGCGAGGATTGACTATGCCGGCACTGACTTTTTCCAAATGGAGCCCGGGGGGCAATATAACGCTTCTTTTCCCCGCAGAACAGCTTGCCACGCAAACACAGACACGACTAGCCACGGCGGCTCTTGAAGAGGCGTTTCTCGGTGGGGAACAGGCCGGTTTCTTTTATGCCGCAGAGAAACGGCTGCGAATGGCTGGCGGAGAATTCTGTGTCAATGCTTCACGGGCTGTGGGGGCCTTTCTGGCATACCAAAGGGAGAGGGACACCGCCTTCCTTCCCGAACTTCAGGAAGAAATCCACGTTTCCGGCTGGGACACTCCGGTACGGCTCAACATTCGCGGTCTTGCCCCCCAATGGCAGGTCGAGGCCGTGCTGCAGCTGCCCTCCTGTCCTGTGGAGGCGGGGGAATCAGGCGTGGGCCTTGTGCGCTTGCCAGGGATCAGTCATCTGTTGATTGACGCCCAAATTCATCCACTGCCGGACGACCTCCATGCCGCAGCTGCCGAACTGCGCCGTTGCCACAATCTCGACATTGAACCTGCGACGGGTGTCGTGTGGTGGCACCAGTGCGGCGACCAGCTGAACATGCTGCCCCTCGTGCGTGTGCGAGATATTGATACAACATTTGTGGAAAATGCCTGCGGCTCAGGAGCCCTGGCCCTGGCCCTGAGCCTGTCTGCCTCTCAGGCTCGTAAAAACTTCTCCATCATGCAGCCCAGCGGCTCGTCGCTGAACGTGCGCCTTTTTACCCACGGCGAAACCCTTCTGGCCGGGATAGATGGCCCTGTACGCCTTGTGGCAGAGGGTACCGTCTGGCTTCCCGACGCGCAGACCTCTGCGGGATGGCGAGGCTGATCCATGTGTGCCGACCTGCGAGAGGGATTCACCACTGGCAGCGCAGCCACGGGGGCTGCCCTGGCCGCCGCGCAGCTGCTGTATCTGGGCAGCAGTCCCGCCTCTGTTCGCGTTCCGCTCCCCCCTTTGTGTCAGATGCCACCAGCTTCCCCAATTTCAGGACTCCTCGAGATTGGCTGGAATTGCCCGTATTCCGATGCATGCCCGGAGTTGCCCCGGAACTGGCCGAGGCATGGACACGGCAGGACGGAACGGCGGATCCGGCCCCGGCATCAATGAAACGGGCTGCCCACGCCGTTGTTATCAAGGACGGAGGTGATGACCCGGACGTCACCACAGGGGCCCACATCACGGCCACGATTGTGGAAGAGGCTTTTGAGCCTTTTGCCGACGAAAACATGACTGAGGGGAAGGCCTCATCCGCCATTGCCATTTGGGGAGGTCCGGGCGTGGGGCGAGTGACACTGCCGGGACTTCCCGTGCCCATGGGGGAACCGGCCATCAATCCTGTGCCTCGGGAACAGCTGGGTTTCGCCCTGACCGCTCTGCGGCAGTCCACACCAAGCAACAATTTTCGAGCACGTCTGAATGTCTACATCAGTGTGCCTGGTGGAAACGACCTGGCAAAGAAGACCTTCAATCCCCGGCTGGGCATCGTGGGCGGCATTTCCATCCTTGGCACACAAGGAACAGTGAAACCTTACAGTCATGCCGCCTGGAAGGCGACCATACGACAGGGGCTTCTTGTGGCCAAAGCTTCCGGCTGCCATTACGCATGCCTCAGTACCGGAAGACGCTCCGAAAGACTTCTTATGAGCCGGTATCCGGCCCTGTCCGCCCAATGCTTCGTTCAAATGGCAGATTTTGCCGCTTTTTCTCTCAAACTCGCCGGGGAAATGGGGTTTTCGCATTTGGTATGGAGCGGTTTTTTTGGCAAGCTTCTCAAACTGGCTCAGGGTCATGCCTACACCCACGCGCATGACGCCACACTCAACATGGACGCCCTGGCAGAGGTCGCCCGTTGTGAGCAAGCCGCTTGCGCCGAATCCCTTTCACGATGTGTCACGGCGTCCAGCGCCCTTGAACTTCTTCTGAGAGATCCTGCGGGGCCACGAATTCTACACCGCACTGTCCGCACGGCAGCGCACGTCGCCCAGCAGTTTGCCGGTCAACCGGTGCACATTCACCTTTTTCACCTCGACGGCAAAGAAGTGCTGGCCCTATGAAAATGCAAATCGCCCTGCCGGGCTTTGAATCTAGCGATACTATGGAATCGTGTGAACGACAGACACCATCTGCGTCCACCACAATGACATCAAAGTCCTCTCAAGATGCCGCAGAAAACACGTCCCGGGACATATCGATGGACATTCCGGCCATCGTTGAAGGAGACTCCTCCCAAAACGCTTCTGGAGAGAGCCAGGCACACACGGCTTCAAACGTGACCGATGACGCAGAAGCCCCGCAAACGGACATTCCCCTTGTTGAAGAAGACTCCTGCGAAAACGCTTCTGGGGAGAGCCAAGCACACGCCGCTTCAAACGTGGCCGATGACGCAGATGATCCGCAAGGGGAGTGGCCCCCAATCTCTCAAATCATGCAGTCATGTTTTGTCTTCGAACCGGCAGCGCCCACAGAGCAAATCATCACCGTCATGGGCGTCGACTGCGCCATTCCGCACAATCCGGGACATCTGACGTCTGAACAGCAGAAGCTGCTCAGCGAGGCTGATGTCATTTGTGCCGGGCAACCTCTGCTCAACACATTTTTCCCTGCCACTCCGTCTGAGCTCTCCGCGACCCTCAAGGCAGAGCCTTTGCCTCTGACCTTTCCCCTCGACCCCCTGCTCAACCGCTTCACTCACCTGCGAGCCGCTGGCAAACGCGTTCTCGTGCTGGCAGACGGCGACCCCCTCTTTTTCGGCATTGGCGCGACCCTTGTGCGACACCTCGGGACAGAAGCCGTTCGTCTGCTGCCAGCCGTCAGCTCGCTGCAACAGGCTTGTGCACGCCTTGCCCTGCCGTGGCACAACGTCATTTGCCTCTCCCTGCACGGCAGGGATGACATGTGCCCCCTGAATGCCGCCAGCAGCAAAAACATGCCCCTGTGCCTGCTCACTGACGACCGGATGTCTCCAGATGTGCTGGCCAGACATCTGCTGGACAGGGGTGTGGATTGGTTTGAGGCGCATATTTTTGAACGCATGGGCGCCCCCGACGAAAAAATATGGCACATGAGCCTGACGGAGGCCGCCGGAAGCCACTTTGGCCCCGCATGCACCATGATACTACTGCCCAGGGGATTGCCCCGGCGACCATGCCTGGGACTGCAAACATCCCAGCTGGCTATTGATGGCGAATGTATAACCAAACAGCCCGTACGTGCCGCCGCCTTGTCCCTTCTGCAGATAGCGCCCCGCCATGTCGTCTGGGATATCGGCTCCGGCTCCGGGGCTGTGGCTCTTGAGGCTTCAATTCTGGCCCATGAGGGTCGTGTTATCGCTGTAGAACGCTCCGCCGGACGGGCCATGGGCATTCAGGAAAACCGTCGTCGGATGGGGGCGGCCATTGTGGACGTACGCCTTGGCCAGGCTCCAGAATGCCTGCCAAGCCTGCCAGACCCCGACCGCGTCTTCATCGGCGGAGGCCTTTCCGGAGAAGATGGCGCGGACATTCTTGGACATGTTTGCCTTCGTCTGCCCGAAGGTGGACGCGTCGTGGCGAGTTGCGCCCTTCTGGAAAGCCTGCACCTATGTCGGCGTTATTTTGAAAAACTGGCATGGCCTGTGGAACTCCTGCAGATCTGCGCCGCAGAAGGCCAGGCACTGGGAGATGATCTGCATCTGGTCGGCATGAATCCCATTTTTCTGATTGCGGCCCAAAAACCCGGAAGCGAATCCGCGTCTGCGTAATTCATGACGCGAGTATGACAATTTTCCTCCCCCCAAACATAACCCAGGGGATATCTTATGTGTATTCCGCCTCCTGTTGCTCCAGGCCTCGTTTCCTTTGTGGGGGCAGGCCCGGGTGATCCGGAACTCTTGACCATCAAGGGACGCAAAGCCATTGCAGAGGCCGCTCTTGTACTCTATACAGGCTCGCTCGTACCAGCGGCAGTTGTGGCTTGCGCCTCACCAAATGCGGTGATTCAGGATTCGGCACCGCTCACTCTCGAACAATGCCACGTTCTCATGCGGGAGGCATCACTGGCTGGCAAACTCGTGGCCCGTGTACATACGGGTGATCCCTCGCTGTATGGATGCCTGCAAGAACAGACAAAGCTGCTGGATGCGGATGGCATACCCTGGCGCGTTATCCCCGGGGTAACGGCAGCCTGTGCGGCCGCTGCTGCGGCCGGATTGTCGTTTACCATACCCGAAGCGGCACAAAGCCTCATCATCACCCGCATGAAAGGTGAGACGCCCGTCCCCGACAACGAAAAACTGCCAGCTCTTGCAGCGCACAAGACCTCCATGGCCATTTATCTCTCTGCCAACAGGGCAGAGGAGGTGCAAAAATCACTGCTCCGAAGCCTTCCCGCTGAGACGCCAATTCTCTGCGCCCATCGCGTTGGCTGGCCCGACGAGCA
>JAGAEE010000228.1 GCA_017613295.1 Desulfovibrio sp.
GGCGCATATAGAAAGCCTTGATTTCCTTGGGGTAGTCGTAGACGGCAACGGGTTTTTTGAAGTGTTCCTCGGCGAGATAACGTTCGTGTTCGGTCTGCAGATCGGTGCCAAAGGCGACGGGGTAGGTGAAATTCTTGCCACTCGTCTGCAGTATTTCCACAGCCTCGGCGTAAGAGATGCGGGCAAAGGGCGCGAGAAGCATGCCTTTAAGACGTTCGAGCAGGCCTTTGTCCACATAATTGTCAAAAAGTTTGAGGTCGGTTTCGCAGTGGGTGAGCGCATGTTCCACCACATGGCGCGTAAGACCCTCGCCCAGTTCCATAAGGTCATCAAGGTCAGCGAAGGCCATTTCCGGTTCGATCATCCAGAATTCTGCGGCGTGCCGTGGCGTGTTGGAATTTTCGGCCCTGAAGGTGGGGCCGAAGGAATAGACCCGTCCAAGCCCAAGTGCCAGCGCTTCGGCCTCCAGCTGGCCGGAAACCGTCAAATGGCATCGTCGGCCGAAAAAATCCTTGTCAGGAGCGTTTTCTCCTGCTGGCAGACTGCTCACGTGAAACATTTCTCCAGCCCCTTCGCAATCTGAGCCGGTAAGCACTGGCGTATGGACCAGGGCAAAGTGTCGGGATTGGAAAAACGCGTGTATGGCCATTGCCGCCTCGGATCGCAAGCGGAATGCTGCGCCATATTTGTTGGTGCGCACGCGCAGGTGCGCGATGGTGCGCAGGAATTCGTCGGAGTGACGTTTTTTCTGTAAGGGGAATGTCTCAGGATCGGCATGACCAAGGACCGTGATGGAAGTGGCGCGCATTTCCCATTGCTGTCCCTTGCCGGGAGAGGAAACCAAATCGCCCTTCACGCTGAGAGCCGCACCCGTGGTGGCGTCGCCCAAAGCGTCATGGGCTTTGGTGCCCTCGTCGACAATGCATTGCAAGTTTGTCAGGCATGAACCGTCGTTGAGTTCAAGAAAGCAAAAACCTTTGGCGTCGCGACGGGTGCGAACCCAGCCGCAAACGGATATGGATGGCTGAGCGGCCTTAGCGGCAAGGGCGTCGACGATGAGAATTCTTTGCATGATACCCCTCTATATTGAAGATTGATTACACTGTAACGCTTTGGTCTGCGCTTCTCAAGATGCTGCAATAAAATCGAGCTCGTTGTTAAACTGCGCAAGCTCCATTGCGTCGCACGCTTCGGTTGGATATATTGGCATCAAACGGCCAGTGCTTAAGCAATATTTCGAAGTCTTTTGGCCTTGTGGAAGAAGAGGAGTTGCCATGTCGAGAGTTGTTTTTTTGGAAGATCGCTGCAAGGGATGTCGGCTGTGCGTGGCCGCCTGCCCCGTGCAGATCCTTCGGCCATCGGGGCGTTTTAACCACCATGGCTATGAGGTGATGGAAATGTCCGGTACCTGCACCGGCTGCGCCTCATGTGCCGTTATGTGTCCCGATGTGGCCATCCGCGTGTTTCGGACGGCAAAGTCAAGGGGGCATGCCGCATGAACCCTGTAGAGCGCATTCTTATCAAGGGAAACGAAGCCGTAGCCTTCGGTGCCGTGGACGCGGGTTGCCGTTGTTATTTCGGCTATCCCATCACTCCCCAGAACGAAATCCCAGAGGCACTTTCCCAGCTTTTGCCTGAACGAGGCGGGCAGTTTGTGCAGGCCGAAAGCGAGGTGGCGGCTGTGAACATGTTGTTGGGAGCGGCAGCCTGTGGCATTCCCGCCATGACGTCCTCATCCGGTTGTGGCATTTCGCTTATGCAGGAGGGCATTTCCTACATGGCGGGCAGCCACATTCCGGGCGTGCTTGTCAATATGCAGCGGGGAGGTCCGGGACTGGGCGATATCGGTCCGTCACAGGGAGACTACTTTCAGGCCGTCAAGGGTGGGGGGCACGGTGACCACCGGAATCTTGTTCTGGCTCCGTCCACAGCGCAGGAGTGCTATGACTTCATGTTTCGTGCCTTTGCTCTGGCTTTCAAGTATACTAACCCGGTCATGGTGCTCGGTGACGCCATTGTCGGGCAGATCAAGGAACCCGTACGACGTGTTCCACCGTCAGATGCCGTTCCCGGGGAAGAGTTGGCGCGCTTGGCCGCGCCCTGGCGCATGGAGGGCTATGGTCAGCGTGGAGCCGGTGCCCAGCCGCGTTTGCTCAAATCCGTTTACCTTGCGGAAGGGGCGCTGGCAGAGCGCAACCAACTGTTGGCTGAGAAGTATGAGGCCATGCGGTCGGAATGCGCCTGGGAATGCGTGGATGTGGACGACGCCACGCTGGTGGTGGTGGCCTTCGGCTCCATTGCGCGCATAGCCAGAAGCACAATACGCAGATTACGCGCCGAGGGGCATCGGGTGGGACTGTTCCGTCCTGTGACATTATTCCCCTTTCCCTCAGAAGCCTTGCGCTCTCTGCTGCCTGGCAGACGATTTCTGGTCATGGAGCAAAATCTCGGTCAGATGGTTGAGGATGTGCGTCAGGCCCTGTTCGGTATGCCTCACGTCACGTCAGATACGGTGAAGTGGCACGGTATCATGCCAGGTCTTTTCATTAATGCCGACGAGCTGCGGGAACCCATGATGCAATCCCTCAAGGAGGTGCGCTGATGGACGCGCGGAACCTGGAAAACCTCTTGCGCCCTGCCGAGGGAGAAACTCTTGTTTTTGATACAAATCCGGTGCTCAACGAACGTTTGACGCATTATTGTCCCGGGTGCCTTCACGGCATAGCCCACCGTCTGGTCAGCGAAACGCTGCACGAACTGGGGGTGGCCGAGCGAACAATTCTGGTTGCGGCGGTGGGTTGCGCCACATTTACCTATGACTATTTTAATGTGGACGGTCTGGAAGCTCCACATGGCCGGGCGTGTGCCGTGGCCACCGGGGTGCGCCGGGCGCGTCCCGAGGCCGTGATCTTCACCTACCAGGGGGATGGTGACATGGCCGCCATCGGTATGGCCGAATCTTTGCATGCTGCCAACCGTGGCGAAAGGATCACGTCTTTCTTCATCAACAACACCGTTTATGGCATGACTGGCGGACAAATGGCTCCCACTACGCTTTTGGGACAGAAAACAACCACCACGCATGATGGTCGTCGCATGGACCGCGAGGGAGGGCCAGTGCATCTTGCCGAAATGATGGCCGGTCTTGATGGCGTGGCCTTCGCCGCACGATGTGCCCTGGATTCTGTCAAACACGTGCGAGAAGCAAAAAAAGCCATGCGCAAGGCTTTCGAAGTGCAGCTCGAAGGATTGGGCTTCGGTTTTTTGGAATTGCTTTCAAGCTGTCCCACCAACTGGCATATGGACCCCGTGGCCGCTTCAAAGCATATTGTTGAGGCAATGATTCCCGTGTTTCCGCTGGGTGTGTTCAAAGACAAGACGGCGGACAGTCCCTCCGTCGTGCAGAAAGAGGGGGTGCCCCATGCCTGAAGAATATCGGGATGTCATCATTGCCGGTTTTGGCGGGCAGGGGGTCATGCTTATTGGCAATCTGTTGGCTCAGGCTGGTATGGAATACGGTTTGGAAGTGAGCTTCATTCCCGTTTACGGTGCGGAAATGCGAGGTGGCACAGCCAACTGCACGGTGGTATTGGACAAACATCCCATAGGCTCGCCGCTGGTACGAGAGCCCTTGTCAACCATAATTCTTAACGAGCCCTCTCTAGACAAGTTCCAACCGCGTCTGTCCCACGGCGGCGTGCAGGTGGTCAATGCGTCACTGATCAATAAAAGTCTGGTAGATTCGGACAAACAGACGGTGTTTATCCCGGCCAATGATATGGCTCATGAGCTGGGCAATGGAAAGCTGGTCAACATGGTGGCTCTTGGTGCCTGGCTCAAGGCTACCCGTGCCCTGCCACTGTCAGTTGTTCAGGACGCCCTTCATCGCGTGGTCAATGTCCATTATGCCAAGCTTATCCCTGTCAATGCCAGAGCTCTGGAGGTTGGCTACAATTTTGCTTAGGCCGTAGCTATTCCAGGATGCAGATATGATAATCCATCGCCCCTGATCTTCTTAAGCAAAGACTTAAGGAAATCAGGGGGCGATAGACTTCGCTGGAGGATGGGCTTACAGACCTTTCTCTCCCATGAGGCAGATGAGGTCGCAAACACGGTTGGAATAACCCCATTCGTTGTCGTACCATGCCACAACCTTGACGAGATTGCCTTCCTGTACGGTGGTGTAGGGGGCTTCCAGAATGGAGGAGTGCGGGTCTCCTTTGAAATCCATGGAGACAAGCGGCTTGTCGTTGTACCCCAGAATGCCCTTAAGGCTGGTCTCCGA
>JAGAEE010000029.1 GCA_017613295.1 Desulfovibrio sp.
GCTGGTTGCTCGGTCTGCATGCCCGAGCAACTTGCCGCAGGCGGACAAATTCTTCAGACAGCCGTTCTAGAAAACTACCCAGGTTTTCCCGAAGGTATTAAAGGCTATGAACTGGCCGACCTGCTTGCAAAACATCTCGACGGTTTGAACGTTGAGCGACCAGCAGGTAAAGTTGAGGCTGTTTCCGGCCAAGCGGGGAATTTTACCGTGCGCGTTGACGGTAGTGACATTACTGCCAAAACCGTCATCGTGTGCTCAGGCGCTCACCATCGCACCCTCGGTCTTGAAGGTGAAGACCGCCTGTGTGGGCACGGGGTTTCCTATTGTGCCCTGTGCGATGGCAATTTTTTCCGTGGACAGACCGTTGCCGTGGTGGGTGGAGGCAATGCTGCCATGGAAGAATCTCTCTATCTGTCAAAACTGGTAAAGCATCTCTACCTTATTCACCGCCGCGACACTTTTCGCGGAAACAGGATCTACCAGGACAAACTTGAGGCATCAGACAACAATATTGATATCCTGTATTCCTCAGTAGTCACTCGGCTACACGGCGAGGACGCGCTGACTGGCCTGACGATTAAAGATCTGAAAAACAATGAGGAACGACACCTCCCAGTGGACGGTCTATTCGTCTACGTGGGGTTTGCGCCTGCCACAAATTTTTTGCCGCCAGATATTCAACGAGATCCTCAAGGTTTCCTCGTGACGGATACGGAAATGCGAACCAATATACCCGGCATTTTTGCCGCCGGCGATATCCGTTCCAAGCTCTGCCGTCAGGTCATTACGGCAGCTGGTGATGGAGCCACGGCCGCACAAGCAGCATTTGTCTTCCTGGAACAACTTCATGCATAAAAATTTTCTTTGTCACCTGTTTTTACTTATGTGCCTTTTATCATCTTCAGGCTGCGGTATCATTGACATGATTTATCTACCGCCGGCCGAAGATACAGCACAGGAAGTTTTTGAAGCCGCAAATGACGCCATGAGTGAAAAAAACTATGTGCGTGCTGTGGAACTTTATAACAAATTGCGCGATACCTACCCCTTCAGTCCTTATACTGTGGATGCTGAACTTTCTCTTGCTGACGCCTATTATCTTGATGAAGAATACATACTTGCTACTGAGACCTATAAGGATTTTGAATCACTGCATCCCCGTCATGAAGCCATCCCCTACGTTCTGTATCAAACGGGCATGTCACTGTTGAAACAATTCCGTTCCATCGACAGAGCCACAACAGAGCTGCAGGAAGCTTACGACTGCTTTGATCGCTTGAGACAAACTTTTCCCGACTCCCCGTACTCAGCGAGTGCTGGGGAACACATGCTGACATGTCGCAAGCTGATGGCAGAACATGAATTGTATATTGCCGACGTGTTTTGGCACATGAAAAAATATGGACCGGCTTGGCATCGTTATGAATATGTCGCGCAGTCTTTCCAGGATGTTGCAGAAGTGTCAGCACATGCCAAGGAAAAATCGCTCTCTGCGTATCATCATTATCGTGAGGGGCAGACACGCGAAATTCGCGATAAACGAGAGGGTTCGTGGAAAAACTGGTTTACCTGGCTATAAGACATAATTTACACTCAAATACGACAGGGGGTTCCTGTTTGTCATGGAGTTTGGAAGCGTCTAGTAGTAGTTGATGAAAGACTCAAAAAGTTCAACCCCTTTCCTTCCAAATAGTCAGGAGATATGTTCTCATGTGCCTTGCCATACCGGCCAGAATTGAGGAACTGCAGGACGCAGGCATGGCCCGCGTTCGCGTAGGCAACAGTGACACGTTTCTTACAGCCTCAGTCATGCTGTTGCCAGATCCACCAAAGGTTGGTGACTATGTCATCGTACACGCGGGCTTTGCCCTCCACACTCTGCCCGTCAAAGAGGCCGAGGAAAGTCTGGCCGCCTTGCGTGAATTTGCCGAGGCAGCATACGATACGCCAGCCAACTTCTGATCAACTCTCTTTCATTTTACCCGTAAATGATCCACTACGCCCCGTCAAGACAAACAGAACGGGGCTTCAAATATTTTTGTCCTTGCGACAGGATATCAATAACAGAAAGCGTGTGCATTCCTTGACATTCTCGAACTCTTCGATCAATTTAAATTGTTTTGGATCCAGTCCCACTTTTCTTTTTCTGTAACGCGTCGGGAGCCAGCATGAACGACTACAAAAAAACATTGAACCTGCCCAAGACAGCCTTCCCCATGAAGGCAAATCTGGCACAACGTGAACCGGAAACCCTGAAAAGATGGGACACCTTCAAGGCGTATGAAGCCATGATTGAGGCTTCTGGCAGTCAGGGAACCTACATGCTGCATGATGGCCCCCCCTACGCCAACGGACATATTCACATGGGCCACGCGCTCAACAAGATTCTCAAAGACATCATTGTCAAATCTCGCAACATGCAGGGTTACGCCTCGCGCTATGTACCTGGCTGGGACTGCCACGGTCTGCCCATAGAGCACAAGGTGGAGCAGGAACTTAAGCAAAAGAAGAAAACCTTGCCAGCTCCTGTTGTACGAAAGCTTTGCCGCGAATACGCCACCAAATGGCTTGACACCCAACGCAACGAATTCAAACGCCTTGGCGTGCTTGGCGACTGGGATAATCCCTACCGCAGCATGTTGCCGGCATACGAAGCGGCCACCGCTCACGAGTTGGCCAATGTTGTGGGAAAGGGTGGGGTCGTGCGCTCCAAAAAGCCCATTTACTGGTGCTGTTCCTGCCATACCGCTCTGGCCGAAGCAGAAGTGGAATATGCCGACCACACTTCGCCATCCATTTATGTGCGCTTTCGCTTGCCCGACGACAGACTGAGGCAAATATTCCCAGAGGCAGACTTGCAACGAACGTACGTGATTATCTGGACAACAACTCCTTGGACATTGCCAGACAACATGGCCGTCTGCCTGCACCCGGAATTCAGCTATGTTCTCGTAGAGACAGAGGCCGCACAGTATCTGCTGGCCGAAGAACTGCTTTCATCCTGCGCCGATCTTTTTGGCTGGAGGAACCATCGAATTCTCGGCCGCGCCACGGGAACGCAGCTAGCCAATCTTAAGGCACGGCATCCATTCTACGATCGCGATTCTCTCCTGATTCTTGGACAACATGTCACCCTCGACGCTGGCACGGGCTGTGTACACACGGCCCCCGGCCACGGCAGGGAAGACTATGACGTTGGCCTCAAATATGGTCTAGAAGTATACTCCCCTCTGGATGATGCCGGACGATTCCTACCGAACGTTCCATTTTTTGCCGGGCTAAACGTTTTTGAAGCCAATCCCAAAGTTATCGAAAAACTGGAAGAAACCCAAAATCTGCTGCATAAAGGCACCATTGCGCATTCCTATCCACATTGCTGGCGCTGCAAACAACCTGTGATTTTTCGTGCCACCACGCAATGGTTCATCAGTATGGAGCAAAACAATCTGCGTGAGCGTTCCCTCAAGGCTATAGATGGTGAAGTCTCCTGGATTCCAGCCTGGGGACGTGAACGCATCCACAACATGGTGGAACAGCGCCCCGATTGGTGCATATCGCGTCAGCGGCAATGGGGTGTGCCTATCCTCGCCCTACTCTGCGAAAACTGCGGTGAGGCATGGAACGACCCTCAATGGATGCATGACATCAGCGATCGCATTGCCAGTCATGCCACCGGATGTGACTACTGGTATGAGGCAAACATTGACGATATTGTTCCTCAAGGGCTTGAGTGTCCGCACTGTGGGAGCCATCAATGGAAAAAAGAAATGGACATCCTTGACGTGTGGTTTGACTCAGGCACGAGCTTTGCCGCTGTGCTGGAACAACGCCCGGACCTGTATGCCCCAGCTGACCTCTATCTTGAAGGGTCGGACCAGCATCGTGGCTGGTTTCACAGCTCGCTGCTGGTCAGCGAAGCAACTCGAGGTCACGCTCCCTACAAATCTGTCCTGACACATGGGTATGTGGTGGACGGAGAAGGACGCAAAATGTCCAAGTCTGTGGGCAACGTCATCGCACCGCAGGAACTCATCGAGAAATATGGCGCTGAAATAGTGCGACTCTGGGTTTCATCCGTGGACTACCGTGAAGATATACGCCTTTCTAACGAAATACTCGGCAGACTCGTGGACGCCTACCGACGCATACGTAATACATGCCGCTTTATTCTTGGCAATCTGGAAGATTTTGGCAAGGAAGACTTGCTTGACACGTCTCGCCTGCTGCCCCTAGACATGTATGCCATGGATGCCGCCGCACGTATCCACAAAAAAGTGCAGGAAGCCTACACTGATTTCGACTTCCATAAGGTTTATCATATTCTCCACAACTACTGTGTCACTGATCTATCAGCTGTTTATCTGGACATTCTCAAAGATCGACTGTACACCTCGGCTCCCGCCAGTGTGGAGAGACGTTCTGCCCAGACGGCACTGTGGCATATTTTGCAACTTCTGCTGAGGGATATGGCGCCAGTACTTTCCTTCACTTCTGAGGAAATTTTCAGCCATATACCTGCGGCACTGCGTGGCGAGGAGACCACAGTCTTTGCCCTCCAACCTCTGGACGTCGACTCCTACTTTCTTGAAGAAGGCCATCGTGATGACTGGAACGTTTTGCTGTCCGTGAGGGGTGCCGTAACCAGAGCTATAGAACCCCTGCGGCGAAATGGCATTGTCGGCCATTCGCTAGATACAAAAGTCACTTTATTCGTTTCAGAGGAATTGCGGCACAGATTGGAAGGACTGCACACTGATTTGCGTGCATTCTGTATCGTTTCACAACTCGAGTTGCAAGACTTTGCACGAGCCCCACAAACAGCCTATACCGATGAGGAAGTGACAGGGCTTGTCATAGACGTAACAAGGGCTCAAGGTGAAAAATGCGAACGCTGCTGGATATACAGCACAAAATTGGGCACAGATCCCGCGCATCCCTCCATATGCCCGCGTTGTGCAGCCGTCATGAAAACTCTGGAAGCGTAAAGTGAAGATACGCAGGCGCTATCGCATACTGGGCAGCATGGCCCTGCTGGCCCTGCTTCTGGATCAGGTGAGTAAAGCTGTCATCATACGCACAATTCCGGAGCACAAACCCGTAACCGTCATTGCCGGGGTGTTTGACCTTGTGAATATTCGCAACCGCGGAGCGGCCTTCGGATTTCTCAACCGCTCTGACATTGAATGGCAGTTCTGGCTGTTTCTTATTGCTACTGTGGCTGCAGTCTGGACGATTTTTGTTCTAGTACGCAGCGCTCAGGATAACTGCTGGCTTTTTACAGGTCTAGGACTTGTTATGGGGGGAGCTCTCGGCAATCTGCTTGACCGAATTCAATACCGAGCTGTCGTGGATTTTCTTGACTTATACTGGCAAGATTGGCACTGGCCAGCCTTTAACATTGCCGATTCAGCCATTTGTGTCGGTGCTATCCTTTCATGTCTGGTATTGTGTCGAGAGCGGTCTGAAAACGCCAAGGACCAAAAAGAACCCAAGGCAGAACACCGGAACGGAGGCAGCAAATGACGTTTCAATGGTGGCATGTTCTTGTGGCGTTGATCCCCATGCTTCCTACCTTCTGGAGCATTTTACACGTCTGGCGACACGAATTCAGCACGCCTCAGCAACGCGCACTCTGGCTGGTATTGGTGGTTTTTTTGCCCGTAGTGGGCGGGCTTATTTATATATTTACCGGTCGCAGAAAAGCTCTTCCACAAACTTAACCGAGACGTATGTCACGCCAGTCTAAAGCAAGAAACAAACTCGGGGAAACGAGGATATTATGCACACAATCCGTTCTTTGACGTTTTTGGCATTGGCTTCAGCCATACCATTAGCTGGATGTATGGCCAGCAATGGCAGCAACGGCATGAGTTTGGAACAGCAGGTGCAACAGCAGGACATGCAACTTCGTCAACTTCAACCCGCACAAGCCGACGCATGGAATCAAATTCAAGCTCTACGCCAAGAAGTAAATACGCTAAAGGGGCAGATGGACGACTTGCAAA
>JAGAEE010000030.1 GCA_017613295.1 Desulfovibrio sp.
CAACATTTGGGCGTTAGGAATATTCGCAGTACTGACATTATCACCATTAGGTATCATATAGAAACTCTGGAACTGATTCGTCTGAATCAGATAGAGATTTTTCTCGTTATCTTCAATAGTACCATTGCCATTGCTGTCTGCCCCAGTCTTCACAGGGTACGCTTGTTCTCCCTGCCACAGGGACATAACCTTGCGCACATACTGCTGTGTTTCCACATATGGAGGGATACCTCCATATTTATCCACGGCACCTGGGCCGGCATTGTAGGCGGCCAGGGCTAGTTCCGTTGAGCCATACTGCAGTAGCAGCTCACGGATGAAAGCACACCCCGCATGAATATTGGCCCGCACGTCAAAAGGATTCTCCAGACCAAACTGTGCCTGGGTGCCCGGCATGATCTGCATGGCGCCCTGCGCACCTTTTGGCGAAACAGCCAGCGGGTCGAAATTGGACTCCACCTTGATCATGGCGGCAATGAAACGTGGCTCCAGTCCGAAAAGCCGACCCGCCTCCTGAATCATGCCCTCCCATCCCCCGAAGGTGACAGCGGCATTCGTTCCGGCTTTGTGACCAAGGTGTGCAGACATGACGCCCGTGCCGTTGTTGAGGGGTAAGACGTCGGAGCGTCTCCCCTGTGGAAGCATCAGACGTCGGGCAGCGGGGGAAAGTTCATATATGCTGTGAATGCCAAGCTGAGCAAGATAGGCCCGTGTGTCCACTTCTGCACGCGCAAGCGGGGAAGCGTCGCGTGCGGCCCGAGGCTCGCGCACTTCCCATATACGTACAGGTTGCGGAGTTCTGGCACCGGCTGACGCCTCTCGAGGATGACTGTCTGCCTTCGTCTTTTCAGACGCTGCTTCCCGAAGCCTGTCGTCATCACTGGCGGCCGTTAAGGTCGATGGCATCGGGTGAGCATATGTCTTCGCCACGGAAGCCGCACGCACTGCATCAGGAGAAAGTTCAACCTCTCCGTAGACAGCATGTACCTCCATACGTTGCGGGGCTACCTCCACGACCTCACTTTCATGGGACAGGATGCGTGGCCCCAACGCACCGGGACCATACCTGTCATCAATGGAACGCGATTTAGTTCGGGATGGCGGTTTTGGAGGAAGCGAATGGACAGGGAATTCAAGGACATCAGTTTGCGCCCCGTCCTTATCTGAAGACGCGTCTCCCCGTGCCACCACATTGGCTACGCTGAAAACAGCAGAAGACACATGACGCCCCCTGGTGCCGCAGCCCCATAACTGGCACAACACCAACAGCGCCACAAGCAAGACGGAGCGGCAGGAATGCTCGTATATGCTCACAACCAACCGTATGCCGGGAAATAGTCCCCACATTCCTACCGGGCCGTATCGGCCATAAAATACAATTCCACGGTATTGCTGCCATCCGCACCGCTGTAGACATAATGACTGGATACGTGCTTAATGAGATGAACACCTAATCCACCCACATCCCGATCTTCAACCGACAACGAGGTGTCAGGCGTACTCGCCCCACGAAAGGGATCAAAAGGGCGTCCCCAATCACGAAGCCACACACAAAACTGGTTGTGTCCATCCATGTTTACCCAGCGACAACCCAGCACCAGCTTCTTGCTCTTCTCAGCAGAATCGTTCTGGTAGGCATAGTTCGCCACGTTGACCAACAGTTCCTCAACGGCCAGTTCCACATGTGCGGCAAGATCCTCATGGTTTTCGCCAAGCTGTTCCCGCAAAAAATGCATGGCGTCCTGAACACTGCTGACCGCAGCGTGAAGAGTGATTTCGGGCATGTTTACCTCCTCAGGCTCTCAACGCTGCCAAACCGGCTTCGCGGTCTGTATGCACAGAAAGCATGCGGTCAAAGCCAGAAATACGGAACACCTCGGCCACCATGGGTTGCAGACAACAGAAGCATAGCCGCCCCTGTTTGATCTTCATTGTCTTGGCCAGACTCAACAGGCTGCGCAGTCCGGCGGAACTCATGTATACGAGATCCTTCATATCCACCAGAATGCGCGTAAGGCCGTCGTTCATGGCAGCCTGTGCCGCATTGTCAAACTCGATCGCGGTGGTGGCGTCCATACGGCCGGAAAGAGCCAGAATGGCACATTCATTGTCTTGTGTCGCGGTAATATCCATATCCACCCCCGTTAATGATAACTCAGCAAAAGGCCTTGGCTGATTTTGAGCCAGCCGTCCAGTGTAACAAAAAGCAGCAGCTTGAATGGCAGGGAGATGGTCATGGGCGAAACCATCATCATGCCCATAGCCAGTAATATGTTTGAGATAATGAGGTCAATGGCCACAAAGGGAAGATAGAGCAAAAAACCCATCTGAAAGGCGCGTGTCAATTCAGTAATTGTGAAAGCGGGTACCAGTATCAACAGGTTGTCGCTGGTGATTTCGCTCTTCATGCCCTCTGGCCACACACGCTGGGCTGTACCCATGAAAGCATTGAGAATAGCGGACGAGGTATTGTCTCCCAAAAACTTTCGCAAGGGTGGAGAGCAATTCTGCATTGCTTGAATGACATCTCCGGGAGAAGAGGTTCCACTGATCTGTTGCTGCTCCACAAGGCGAAGGGTATCCGTGAAGGCGGGAGCCATAATGAACACGGTAAGAATGATGGCCAAACCGTTCATAACCATGGTCGGAGGTATCTGCTGCACGCCCAGGGCATTGCGGATGAGACTCGTCACCACCACAATTTTGACATAGGATGTGACCAACATCAGCAAGAAGGGGGCCAGACCGAGAATGGCCAGCCCTATAACAAGATAAATCGGGTTAATGCCCGAAATGCCCATCAGTCGCCATCCTTGGTCACGCGGCCGCCAGCCGTTTTGCCGGTCAGTTGCGTGAGCTGCACGCCTACCGTGCCACTCACATCCACGAGCCGCCCCATTGCCACGACCTTTCCTCCGACCTTGACACTCACGGGCAGATGCGCTGCCTCCGCCGGCAAAGTAATAGTATAGCCGGCCACGAGCTGTGCGCATTCTTCCAGAGGCAGGCGCAGGCCGGGAAGTTCAAAGGAAATGTCCAGTTCCAGCTTGCCAAGGGCGTCCTGCCCCAGTAACGGTGGCGATACCTGTGTGTTTTCTGCAGAACCCTGCATCATGGTATTTCCCATAGCACTATCTGACATTTGTTGTTCTCCATCAATAACGCGTTCTACAGAAGATTCAAGCGCACGCACCGTGAGCGTGGTACCATCAAGGTCACAGACAAGGCCGAGGCCGGTAGCCAAACGCAAACGCGGATTTGATAGCAAAAGGTTCGTGGGCAGCAGCACGTCGCCCGTGTTCAGGGAAGCCAACTCCTCCGCTGTGAGCCGCATATTGCCCAAGAAGAGTCTGGCTGAAACATGAGACAGAGACAGCATGCCCACCTGCCTCGAAAGTGTCGGCAAAGGCTGCGCCTCCAGGCTTTCCACGATGGGCATAAGCGTCGCCGTGTCCTGCCAGGCAATACGGAGCATGGTGCTGACATTATGAGCTCCCTCCAGACGCAGCAGCATGTCCAGGTGTTCCGTAAACATGGGGCGTGAGGTTGCACGCGGCGCCCCTGAAAAAATGCCCGGCATTCCTGTAACACGTGAAATTTCATCCAGCACGGGCAAG
The DNA here is from genome assembly GCA_017613295.1 of Desulfovibrio sp. GTDB lineage: Bacteria > Desulfobacterota > Desulfovibrionia > Desulfovibrionales > Desulfovibrionaceae > Desulfovibrio. Next base: position 3,618 of record JAGAEE010000030.1, read on the forward strand.
AAGATTCTTTCAAGCACAGCACGTACAAGCGCCTGCGGCAGCTGTGCAAAACGGTTGGCAGTATCCGCGTGGAGCCACTCTGCCAGTTCCGGCCGCAGTGCCAGCAGATCCAGGTTGGCGAACTCCACGCGCCATAGACCGTTTAAGTTCACGTGAAGGGTGAAGGCGGCTCCCTCCACAAAGACATCTTCTGTCATCACAGGGCACGACA
>JAGAEE010000031.1 GCA_017613295.1 Desulfovibrio sp.
TCCTGAAAATTCTTCCAATTTTTGAGCTGAACTCTTGTTACCCGCATAGACAGTCCTGTTTCCTTCGCATCTGTCGCAAAAAGCCTGCAAATCGCATTCATTGCAAAGCTTTGCAGGGCGCTCCTAAACAGCAAACTCCCTGCGTACCCTACAACCTACAACGGCGTCCACGTCGTCAAGGGTCTTGGCCACGGACGTGCCGTCATAGGAGAAACGGTAGGTCGGCACGCCGGATTCCTCACCCCCGATAATAGAGATTCATAGCGCTAACGGCAAGACCACACGCTGCTCCACATGAGGTGAGGCGTAAATTCCCAGCTGCCGCCGGTAGCACCGTGGCAGGTGGCGTTCATCGTTCTGGTTGGGCTTGGTCGTTCCCTTGAAATCCACGGTTTCCACAGTATCGACTTTGACCTGAATAAGCTTGATTTTCACGTCAGGATATACTCGTCCGGAAAATCTCACTAAGGGAGGCAATTCTGGCAACTCAGTATACCATCGAGAACTATACATGCCGCCGGTGATATTCGACGGGCAAACAAGCCGTCAATAGCAGAGGTATTGACGAATAGAAACGCCGTCAATAGCAAACGGAAGGATTGGAGAAAACCGGCGAGCCGATAATCACACAGAAATTGGGTTAAGGGGGGGTTAGTTCGGGAGGTATGCGGATGTATTTTCGTGCGCCTGGATGCATCATAACCCTGCGAAATTATTGATTTTACAGGATCAGGATACGCCCATTTACGCCGTCAACAGCGGTTCAAATCCGCTTGGGGACGCCAGCAAAGAAATCAGGCAGTTACGATAAAAATCGTAGCTGCCATTTCTTTGCCCATGCTAAGCAATTGCTAACCACGAGCGTCATCGTTGTCTGGAGCAGATTTTGGGATTTTCCCCATTTTTCACATTTGGTTAGCACTCGGTTAGCAAAAAACCTCTTGCTGCAGGCCAAAACAGAGCGCCATATAATCCTTCTTATGTTCCCATTCCATTATTGCCTAGCTTCCCACCACCGGCGATACTGCATAGCCATCCCCGCAACTACCGCTTGTCCAATACATGGCGTCAGCAGGCGCCATGATTTCCCTTGAGAGGCCTTTTCAATGCGCAGGAACGGATCATCCCAGGCATGGTGCGAAATGCAGAATTTTCCCACGTGCGTCGGAATCAGCGCCTCTGCCTTCAGTTCATCCGCTGCCCGAGCGGCCTCCTCGGGGATCATATGCACATATTTCCAGCGATCATTGTACTGTCCCATATCGAGTAAGACCAGATCCATAGGGCCGCTGCTCCTGCCGATTTCCGCGAAATGCGGCCCATAGCCGCTGTCGCCGCTAAAAAACACCCTGCGTTTTCCCGACTGCAGCACAAATCCCGCCCAAAGCGTGCGGTTGCGCCTGAAAAGCCGCCCCGAAAAATGTCTTCCCGGGGTGAGGTCAACTCTTAGTTCACCAAATGAAAAGGAATCGCCCCAGTCGCCTTCGCGGATCTTCTCCCGCGCGAAACCGAACCGTACCAGATGCCCTCCCGTGCCAAGTCCGCAGACCACGTGGCTGATGCGAGGCTCAAGCGCGGCAAGCGTTGGATAATCCATATGATCCCAATGATCGTGCGAAATAACAAGGACATCGATGTCTGGAATGTCTTCTGGAAGATAAGGATTTGTCCCCGGAAACGCCCTAATGGCAAATGGCACGGGAGAGGCATATTCGCTCAGCACGGGATCAATCAGTATGCGCTTGCCGCCCAGATGCAGATAGAACGAGGAATGGCCGAGCCAGACAACCATATCCTGCATGCGGTCGATATGATCAAGCTTCTCCTTTTCCGTCGGCAGCGGCCGTGACGGACGCAGTCGCTCCTCATTCCTGAAAAGGAAATTCAGCCAGGTCCCGGCCACATTCCCATCATCAACCATGAGCGGCGTAGGCAGCTCGTTCTGAAACACGCCGTCCACGCAGTGCGGGGATCTCACAAGCCTTTCCAGGTCCTCACCTTCCGGCAGCGCACCAAATTTCGCGCTCTGGCAGAAGGCGTAGCCTCCGATGCCGGTGGCTCCGGCAATCATCGCTCCGAGCAGCATGCGCCGCTTCCATTTTTTCTGCATGTTTTCCTCTGTCTGTCAATCAGCCCATGCAGGGTTCTGCCACGTTGCAACGTCTTCTCGTGATTAGCTTAGACGTTCGTAATCAGCTGCGTCCACAGGTTCTTCCCATGCAGTTGAGGCTTCTTCTCCAGGCACCTCCAGGGCGAGATGCTGAAAGGCAGTGTCCGGCGCTGCGCCGTGCCAGTGCTTCACGTTGGCGGGGATATGCACCACATCGCCGGGGCGCATTTCAAAAGCCTCTTCACCCCAGATCTGGCAGTAGCCTCGTCCGGCAGTGGCAATGAGCACTTGTCCGCCGCCCTTGACGGCCTTGTGGATATGCCAGTTGTTGCGGCAACCAGGTTCAAAGCTGACCGCGAACAGCGGAACCTGACTGGTCGAAATGGCCGTGAGATAACTTTTGCCCACGAAATACTTGGCATAAGCCGTGTTGAGATTGCCGGCAGGAAAGGGGCCGATGGCGTTCAGTTCGTCAATGCTGACTTGCTCTTTACCGTGATAATCTTGAATTTTTTCACGCATGGTACCCTCCATGTGCTTCTACGAACGTAGTGCTTGCGCGCCAGGGGCAGTCCCTGATGCGCAGTTTCTCATCTATTTCACAGCCGCAGCAATACCCAGGCCATGCAGCCATGCGTCCACCTCGTTCACGGCTTGATCCACACGGTTGCCGAAGGCGGAGAATCCCTTGAGCACCTTGGCCCTGGGGCAGAGTTTCTTGATGTCGTCCACGCTGCGGCCAAGTCGGCTGCCGCCGTGGGTGCAGAAGGGAATTATGGTCTTGCCGCTGAAATCGTACTTATCCAGCAGGGTGAACAATGCCATGGGCATGGTGCCCCACCAGTTGGGATAGCCAAGGAAGACCGTGCCATATTCGCCCAGATTGGGAAGTTCCGTTGCGAGTGCGGGACGGGCGTTTGCCTGCTGCTCCTTTTTGGCGAACTTGGTCAGGGCGTCATAATTCTTCGTGTAGGCGTTCACGGTCTTCAGTTCCACCATGTCGCCGCCCACGCGGTCATGAATCATGGCGGCGAGCTTGCGGGTGTTGCCCGAATGAGAGAAAAACAGCACCAGAGTCTTGTTTCCTGCGGCATGGACGGGGAATGGCAGGTACGATAGCGCGCACAGCGCCCCTCCGCAGACTGTGTATTTCAAAATCTGACGGCGAGAAAGCAGCATCTTTCTTCTCCATCGTGTTGCAGGTCAAACATTGACCAGTTCGTATTGACGCGATCCCATGCCGATGGCTTCGGCATATTCCACCTGATGGTACCCACGCGTATTGGGATGCTCGGCCTGGAATTTATCGTACCCTTCACTGTGGCATTCGTGTTCCCCAATGGGCCGTAGGCTGGGTGTGGCTGACACAAGGTCGAAGCAGGCCGTATCCAGGCCCACGGGATCAGTTGAAGCCAGGATGCCGATGTCCGGCACAAGCAGGGGATCGGACCAGCCCGCACAGTCGCACTGCGGTGTGACGTTCATCAGGAAATTGATAAACAAAAGCCGCCCTTCCTTGCCCTTGAGCGCGCCAAAGGCGTATTCCACCATGCGTTCGGAGAATTCCTCGTATTCATTGGGAAGATCAATGCCGATGGCCCCCTGTTTGCAGACGCTCAGACACTCGTAGCAGCCGAAGCAGCGCTCCTTGTCAATGACGCAGCGTCGCCCTTTCTCCACCTTGACCAGGGAAAGCGCCTTTTGCGGGCAGATCTTGGCGCACTGGCCGCAGCCGATGCAGTTGTCCATAATGGCGATATTGCGACCGTGCTGATCGATCTTGCCTTCATGCGGGGCGCAGCCCATGGCCAGATTTTTCAACGCACCGCCAAAGCCGCCGAAGGCGTGCCCCTTGAAGTGCGAGATGACCACCATGGCATTGGCCGAGAGGATGCCGTCGGCAATTTTGACGGACTGGAAGTGTTTGAGGTTCACGGGAACCTCGCGCCAGGCGTGGCTGTTGACGCCATCGGCGATAACCACCGGCGCATTGACGACGTAGGGCGTAAAACCGTGCAGATAGGCAGTTTCCAGGTGATCCACGCCGTTGTGGCGAAATGCCTTGTAAAGCGTGCAGGTATCCGTGAGGTAGGGACGCGCTCCTGCGGCGCGCACCTGGTCCACCACCTCGCGGACAAAGGTCGGGTGGATGTAGGTATCATTGCCGCGCTCGCCGAAATGCACTTTGACAGCCACGACCTGGTCTTCCTTGCTTATTTCAAGAGGTTTGACCTTGGCTTCAAGATCCGCTGCCCTGCAAATGCGGCGGATTTTGGCAAGCTTGTTGTCGGCGGGATTCTTGACCGTGAGCTTGGCGAAATAGACGGTTGAGGACATAGATAACTCCCTCTTGTTTTGATGGTGTTCGATAGCTATTTTTCGTCCCCGTAGACTTCCTTTGCCATGCCGAACGCTGCCCACGCCTTGGGCCAGCCTGCGTAGAAGCCGAGCTGGGTAATGATTTCCACCATTTCGTCCTTGGTGACGCCGTTTTTCTTGGCCGAAGCGATGTGGAACTTCAATGAACTGTCCAGCACGCCGCTTGCCACCAGGGCTGACACGGTGACAATGCTGCGATCGTGCAGGGAGAGCTTATCGTTGCGCGACCAGACTTCGCCGAAGAGAATGTCGTCATTATAACGGGCAAAATCAGGTGCGAAGTCCCCCAGCCGGTCACGCCCGGCGGTCTGTACGATTTTCTGCGCCTGACGCTTTTCCTGTTCCATACCGCTCATCTCCTTGGCAAAAACATTGACTGTCACAAATAACGCGACGGTAAGACACGTAATCAGAAAGGTTTTCATCTGCATGGCGTCCCCCTACTTCAGAGCCCTGTAGTCAGCGTCATGCACAGGCTCAAGCCATTCCGTGCGTACGCCTTCCCCATGCTTCATGAGGGCGACATGCTGGAAACTCGTACCAGGGGCTGCACCGTGCCAGTGCTTCACGCCCGCCGGGATGGTCGCCGTCTGTCCCGGTAGAAGGTGCTTCGGGGCTTCTCCCCAGAGCTGATAGTAGCCGCGACCGGCCGCGGCGATGAGCACCTGGCAGGTATTGTGGTGAATGTGCCAGAAGGTGTGCGCCCCGTGGGCAAAGGTCACGTTATGAACCGGGAAGCTCTCATCAGTCGAGATATTCGCAAGATAGCTCTGACCAGTGAAATACCTGGCATAGGCATCGTTGGTCATGCCTATAGGCTGTATAGCTCCGCCGCTTGTTTGTAGTTCCCTGGTGATGGCTTCAGCCTCCTGGGCTGTAACTTCGGCGGCCAACCCATCAGAAACGAAACAGAAAACAGTCAACAGCAGAAAAGGAATGAGCCTGTTGACGTTTTTCATTGATACACTCCTTGAAGTAGCTTTGTTCACGCATCAACGGGGAATTCTGTCACAAGAATGTCCTGCGTACAGCGTTTGAGCAGACACGTACGGCTTAAAAAGAAGCAATGTTCACGGACACTTGCCCCGAATAGATCATTCCACAGAGGCCAGCGCCGTCAGACTATTTGCCTTCCCAAGACCCATATCGCCCCGTTCATCGTGTCTTCAAAGACTTTTGTTCCGTATGCAATAACGGTCTTTTCCACAATCATGGAAGGCCAGGGACCAAAAGAGGCTTTCAGAGCTTTGAGAAGTGCCATGGCCGTAGGTGTCACCGTTTCACCGGAACCTGAGAAGCCCTGTATGGCGACTCCCTTTAGCATCCGCAAGACCGCCGGAGCTGGAGAAGGCAGGATGCCATGCGCACAACGGATCATTCCGTCTCCCAGAGGGAGAGGACTGCAGATAAAGCTTTCGGGCTGAAGAAGAGTGAAGATGCGACATACCAGGCAGATATCGAGAATACTGTCCAGTGCCCCTATTTCATGAAA